>JAGVKR010000843.1 GCA_020050375.1 Planctomycetales bacterium | reverse complement strand
TCAAACTCGTTCCCATTCGATTCCGGCGCAGCGGGCGTCGATTCGGAAGTGGATTGTCGGGACCAGCCGGCCTCGATTGAGCGCGTTGATCGCGTTGTGCAGCCGCTCTTTCGCGTTCCCCCGCAACCGCGGCGCGAGCGGGTCGTCGATCCGCACCCGCCACCCTTCCCGCTGAAATTCTTCCAGGATTTGCATCTGACAAGGAGCCAGCCGGTCAAACTTGAGCACGAGCGCTCCCGCAAACCACAATTCCCGATGGGTCGCACTCCAAACCGGCTTGATGGCACGACCGTTCTGCCGACCGGCTGGCTCGCCAGCCGGTCTGGTCTGGTCTGGTCTGGTCTGGTCTGGTCGGCTTTCCGCTTCTGTTGCGAGCTGGCTTTCCTGCCATGCATGCGTCTTTCCTGTGAGAGGGACTGGGGCACAGAGGTGAAGAGGCACTGAGATGCAGAGGAGCAGAGGTGAAGGGTTGAAGAGTTCAATAGTTCGAGAGGGGCAGAGCTACAGAGATCAGAGAGGTAAGCGCGACGTTTTCCTGCCCCCGACCGCTGATTCCTGCCGCGCCCCCCTCTGCCCCCACTTGGCAACGGGGGGACGGGAGGGGAACGTCAGGACGCGGCGATGGCCTCAGATCCCTGTAAACGTCAGTTCGATGCGAATCGGGCGCGCAAATTCGCCGATTTTGGACACTCAGTAGAAAATAGCCGCCGAACGGGTGTGAACAACGGGTAAATACCCGGAAGGCTTGCCTCCCGCAGGTATTGAGTCGTAGAGGTGCAGAGCTCAGGAGTGGAAAAGGCCAGACCGACGGAAATCAGAGCGGCAGGGCGTGTGCGAGTCGCACTTTTCGTTGAACGCCGAGTCCCGGCCTCGCTTCCCCTCGGCGACCCTCTTGAAGGCGCAACGTCTCTTCACGGGGAAGGTTGGGGGGGAGGCGATTGTGCCATTCCGTGCCGCGCGAAGTATGACGCCAACTCGCGTTAGCGGGGTCGATTAACGATCGCCCCCCATTCCCGACCCTTCCCCCCGCAGGGGGGGGAAGGGAGAGAACAATTACGACGGCACGTCCTCAATTGTCCGCGTACTCAATAGTCGTAGTCCTCAATTGTCGTAATACAGCGCGAATTCGAACGGATGCGGGCGGAGCCGCATCGGGTCGATTTCCTTCTCGCGCTTCCAGTTGATCCACGTCTCGATCACGTCTTCGGTGAAGACGTCTCCCTTGAGGAGGAAGGCGTGGTCGTCTTCGAGAGCGCACAGCGCCTCTTCGAGCGAGCCGGGGGTTTTGTTGGTCTTGGCCAGTTCCTCCGGGCTCATTTCGTAGATGTCGCGATCGAGCGGCTCGCCGGGATCGATCTTGTTCTGAATTCCGTCGAGCGCCGCCATGAGAATGGCGGTGAAATTCAGATACGGGTTGCAACTCGGGTCCGGACAGCGGAACTCGAATCGCTTCGCCTTGGGGCTCGACGAGTACATCGGAATGCGGACGGAGGCCGACCGGTTCCGCTGCGACATCGCCAGGTTCACCGGAGCTTCGAAGCCGGGGACCAATCGCTTGTACGAGTTGGTCGTTGGCGCGGCGAACGCCAGAATCGCGCGAGCGTGCTTGAGCACACCGCCGATCGCGTTCAGGGCCAGGTCGCTCATGCCGGCGTATTTTTCACCGGCAAACAGCGGCTGGCTCCCTTTCCACAGCGAGAAGTGGGTGTGCATCCCCGAGCCGTTGTCCTCGAAGATCGGCTTGGGCATGAAGGTCGCGGTTTTGCCGTGGCGACGAGCGACGTTCTTGATGATGTACTTGTACCACATCATCTGATCGCCCATCTTGACCAGTTCCTGGAACTTCATGTCGATCTCGCACTGGCCGGCCGTGGCCACCTCGTGGTGATGCGCCTCGACCACGATCCCGATCTTACGCATCGTATTGACCATCTCGGCCCGAATGTCGCCGAGTGTGTCCTGCGGGCTGACCGGGAAGTACCCCCCCTTGGCGGCGATCTTCGAGGCCAGGTTGGGGACGATCGAATCGAGCGTCGCGCCTTGCGCCTTGGCGGTGTTCCACGCCGCTTCCGACGAATCGACCTCGTACATCTGGCCGTTCATCCCCGACTTGTAACGCACGTCGTCGAAGATGAAGAATTCCGGCTCGGGGCCGATGTAGGCCGTGTCGGCGATTCCCGTCTGCTTGAGGTACGCCACACCCTTGCGGGCGATGTGCCGGGGATCGCGCGAGTATTCCTGGCGGGTGATCGGGTCGACGATGTTGGCGATGACGCTGATCGTCGGCTCTTTGAAGAACGGATCGATGCGGGCGGTCGCCGCCTCGGGAATCGCCAGCATGTCCGACATGTTGATCGCCTGCCAGCCGCGGATCGACGAGCCGTCGAATCCGACGCCGTCCGCGAACGTCCCCTCGTCCCACTCTTCGAGGGGGTAACTGCAGTGCTGCCAGGTGCCGAGCATATCGACGAACTTCAGGTCGATCATTTCGGCATTGTTTTTCTTCGCCAAATCGAAGAAATCCTTGGGTTTCATCAGGCCATCTCCTTGTGCAAAGTGAGCGTCACCAGGTGCAGAGAATTGAGCGCTTATCCAATCTCCGGACCGCCTACGCCGGCGTCCGGAAAATTCCCTGTGAGATCATTTTGACGTGAGGCGAGCCAGCATACCCGCCCCGGAATACAAAATCCACTGGCGAGGCCCGGGAGTTGCTGGCTCTTCGCCAGATGCTTGTCCCCCGTCCAAAAACCTGATATTGATCGACCGGTCGCGCCCGGCGCGGCGTTCCCCATTGCCAGCTTTTCAAGCCGCTTTCCGCAGGCTTGATCGATCCCCCAATGTCTTGTTGAGAGGTTTCGTGCCATGCCCATCGCCACCCCCAAGCAATACGCCGCCATGCTCGACGCTGCCCAGGCGGGCAATTACGCCTATGCGGCGATCAACGTGACGTCGATCATCACGATCAACGCCGCGCTGAAGGCCTTTGCCGACAAGAAATCCGACGGAATCATTCAGGTCTCGACCGGCGGGGGAGAGTTCGCCTCGGGGCTCAACGTCAAAGATGCGGCGTTCGGAGCCATCGTATTGGCCGAGGCGGCCCATCGCCTGGCCGCCCGTCACGACGTGCTCGTCGCCCTGCACACCGACCATTGCCAACCCAAAAAGGTCGAGCCGTTTCTAAAGCCGCTGATCGCCGAAACCGCTCGGCGCCGCGCCGCGGGACTGCCCAACCTGTTTCAATCGCACATGCTCGATGCCAGCGAGCTGCCGCTCGCCGAGAACCTCAAGCTCTCGAAGGCTCTGCTGCAGGACTGCGCCAAAAACGAGATCATCCTCGAAGTCGAAGCCGGTGTTGTGGGAGGTGAAGAAGACGGCGTCGACCACTCGGGACAACCCCGCGAAAAACTGTACACCACTCCGGAAGATATGGTCGCCGTTTACGAAGGGCTCAAAGGGCTCGGACGTTACATGTTTGCCGCGACGTTTGGCAACGTGCACGGGTCGTACAAGCCCGGCGCAGTGAAACTCCGCCCTGACATCCTCAAGCACGGTCAGGAAGCGGTGATGGCCAAGTACGGCAAGCGGGCCGAGTTCGACCTGGTCTTCCACGGCGGTTCGGGGACGCCGCTGGAAGAAATTCGCGAAACGCTGGCGTATGGCGTCGTGAAGATGAACATCGACACCGACACCCAATATGCCTTCACTCGTCCCATCGCCGATCACATGTTCAAGAACTACGCGGGCGTGCTGAAGATCGATGGCGAAGTGGGGGACAAAAAGCTCTACGACCCGCGCAGCTACCTCAAGGCGGGCGAAAAAGGGGTCGCCGACCGCCTCGGCCAGGCATGCGACGATCTGCTGTCGAGCGGCAAAACGATCATCGCGAAAGTGTCGTAGCCGGCCGCTACTTCGCGACTGAGGCGTGGGGCGCGTTGCTGGTCCCCATTCCGGCCAGCCGCACCACAAGCAGCCGCTGCACGCTGTTGAGCGAATCGGCCGAGTGGCCCACTTCGGCGTGCCCCGCTTCACCCGGCGGTGTCAATGCGGGGGGACCGCGGAAGAACAGTTCTCCCAAACGACCCTGCGAACCGTCGGCCGCCGTGAGAATGGCCATATCCCCAACGGCCAGCCGAACGGTGAATCGTTGCGGGAAGAGTGTCGCGGTTTTTTGCCCATCCTGGTACTGCCAGCCGTCTTCGCCCACGACGGGCCGCACCTGTTGCGAACCGTGATGAATCTGCGGCACGAAGTCGAGTTGCACCCAGCCATCCTGCAGTCGCTCGGCCGTGACGCGATACTTGCATTGGGCATTCTCGAAGCTGTGATGCTGCGATCGGTCTCCCTGGGGAATATCCAGCGAGCATTCGGGATAAACCGGACTCGCCAGAATCGTCTGCTGGCTCCCCGAACGGAGCATATAACGATGGCCCCTCAGTTGTTTCGATTTCTCCGCCTGCGGCTCGTACGCAAAATCGTGCTTCAAGCCCAGCATCCGCTGGAGCGCCGGGGGGGGATTCGATCCGACCACGCCGGCCCGAAACCCGTTTCGCTTGAGCGTCGAACGCTGCTCGGTTTCGATCGAAATCTCGCTGGTGTATCGCCACAATTCGTCCCCGAGCAGCGCATCGCCTAGTGGCCGTTCGACGTAAACGACGTCGAGTTGAATCGCATCGGGAGGAACGCCGATCGTGGGCAGTTTGAACGTTTTGGTAATGAGCTCGCCCGTCGGTTTCGTGAACAGCGCGCACCCCGACGACGCCAAGCCCAATGCGAAAAGAAGGGCCGACCAAAGTGCGAACCGACGGTAATCGCCGCGAGACATTGAGAGAAATTGAGACATGCTTCCCGTCACCCAGGACGAGAGCGCAAACGCCCCCCACGAAGCGGCGGAAGTTTATATGTGGCGGGGGATTGTGTCAATGCGGGGTGGGGCAACGAAATGGTGGGCACGGCGACGTCCATTTCAGACGCAGCGTCTCTAGATGGCGCGACGCAAATTACTTTTAGATATGGACTTACTTCAAGACAATGTCGGCTTTGGTGCTGTTGATGATCGTCAGCAGTTCCTGACGCATCGATTCAGGGACTTCAAACCGGTCCATCGTCTGTCGGAAATCGTCGAGGAACGACCCCCATTCTCCTTCGGTGATGTCGAGGTGCGCGTGCGAGTCGTGCATCGACCGGCCCGTGTAGGTCTGCGGCCCGCCGGTTGCCCAGCAGACCATTTCCGTCACCAGGTACTTGAAGCCGGCCCGCGACACACGGTGATGCGCTTCGTCCACCTTCGGGTTCGCATTGAGCCGCGGATCGTCCATCACCCGATCGATGAAGTCATCGACGACTGAAGCGATCGAGTAGACCCCGCCCAGACGTTCGTAAAGTGACGCGGTTTCGGACATGGCTCGATCTCACATGCAGGATTCAGGGGGCAGGAGACAGGCGTCAGGAGACAGGAGGTGCCGCTGGCGCCTGATGCCTGCCTCCTGACACCTGGTCCCTCATCGCTGACCGCGCGAAGTATAGCAAACGGGCGTGGAGCTCTTCGACGCAGTGCGGGTATTGCGACGAAACGTCGGCATGGTCCCAGCGGTCGTGCGGCTTCTCGAACAACAGCGCCGCCGAATGCCGCGCCATTTGTTCGGGATCCTGCGGCGCGACGTACAGAAAGTCGTCGGTCCGCAAACCCCATTCGTCGGTCGTGCGCAACAACGCGAAATCACGCACTGCATCGCATTCATTCCGGACAATTGCGAGCAAGCTCTTCTCCGCCAGCGCCTTGTCGCCACTCCCCTCGACCGTTTCCGCCCCCGCCGAGCTTGCCCCTTCGCGTCCCACGCCGAACCAATCAACCAGCGTTGCCGGCAAATCGACCGTTTGAACGAGCGCCGCGCGGCGTGTCCCTTCGTGCCCGCCGTCCGGAACTCGCACGATCAGCAGCGTGTGCATCAGCTCGTCGCGAAGCAACAACGCCTTCTCTGCAAGCGGTGCATGTTCGCCCAGCCCCTGTCCGGCGCCGGCGGTCACGATCAACAGCGTCTCGTCCCATCCCGGCGCAGCTTCGAGCGTCCGCAGTAGCTTGCCTGTCCAGCGATCGAGCCAACTGACGTATGCGGCGTACAAGGCTCGCGCGTACTTGAGCTCAAGCGCCGCTTCCGCTTCGGGCGAAGGAGGCCCGGCACGCGGTCCATCCTCCGCAGGTAGTTCTTGCTTTTCCGCCGAATCCGATTCGTCTTCCGGACCGTCGGAGCCGTCGTCGTCCTCCCCCGCCGCTGCTCCTTCGCCCAGCCCGAATTCGTCGAGATACAGATCGCCGAATTCGAGCGGCGGGAGCCAGGGAGCGGGGACGCCGCGCGACTTCAGCCACAACAATCGGGGCCGCTCCTCGCCGGCCGCCTCCTGAAGCCATTCACCGGCCCGGATCACCAGACGGGCGAACGGAGTCTCTCCCTCCTCTCCTCCCAACCGGTCGACGCCCCGAACTTCGATCACTTCCTCAAACGGAGGAGCCACGCTGGCGCTGTCCCGTCCATCAGCTTCGACGATGAGCGCCGTCCGAACGCCGGCGCTCTCCAGTGCCGGCAGGAATGTCTCCTGATCCTGCTGTGCGTCCGGAGGGACGAGTGACTGATACCGACCTGTCCACCAGGCATGGTTCACCGCCGCCGGATCGACGTTCTCGGCAAAGTGTCGATCGAAGACGACCCCCTGCGTCGCCAGTCGATCGAGATTCGGCGTCTCCATCCAATCGTTGCCGTAGCAACCGAGAAAGCCGAGGTGCAGTTGATCGAACGAGAGGACAACGGCGCGACGAGGCATTCGATCTCGGATTCCTGTTGTTCGGTGCTGGTCCGTGCCTGGAAGCGGACTATCGTCGCGACGCGAGCGCGCGCTGCATCTCGCGCTTGGCTTCGTTCTTCTTCAGGCTTTCGCGTTTGTCGTGCAGCTTCTTGCCACGGCCGATGGCCAGCTTCACTTTGACGATCCCGCGCGTGAAATACAGCGACAGCGGGACCAGCGTCAGCCCCTTGTGGGCCGCCTGCTCGGCGAATTTCCGCACTTCGCGACGATGCAGCAGCAGCTTGCGCACGCGGCGCGGCTCGTGATTCATCAGGCTCGCCTGGGGATAAATGGCGATGTCGCAGCCGACCAGCCACACTTCGTCGTCCCGAATGCGAGCGTACGCTTCATCGAGCGACACCTTGCCGTCGCGGAGGCTTTTGACTTCACTTCCGGTCAGTACGATGCCGCACTCGATCTGTTCGAGAATTTCGTACTCGTGACGGGCCTTGCGATTCGTGCAAATCGCCCGCTCGTTGGATGTCTCGGCTTTTTTTTCGCTTTTCGTGGCCATCAGTCAAACTTCAATTCGAACGTCGATTCCGTAACTGCAAACAGGGGTTAGGAATTAGGTGTCGGGGGTCAGGGAAGGCGTAAAGGTGAAAGGGGACCAACCAAATGGGCCACTCGCACGCGTTTCTGTTCCCTGACCCCTGATTCCTGACCCCTACTCCACTCCCCCATATTGAGACCCTATCCTCGCAGTGGTAGAATAGGACTAATGACTGGTTATACCAGCCCCACTGCGAGGTTTGCCATGTCGAGTCCCACGTGTGTCCAATGCGGATTCGGTACGGGCAAACGAAGGAATGATTTGAGCCATGGCCGCGTCCACCACAATCTGGGATTTGCCGCGAGAGGCTTCGCTCGAAGTCCATCTCCTCGGATTGGTGGAGTTTGACGCCTGCCTGTATTTGCAGGAGCGGCTCGTCGCCGAAATCGCCGGCCGGAACGACGGCCGCGGGGCGCTGCTCGTCTGCGAGCACCCCCCTCTGATCACCGTCGGCCGCGAGGGAAGCCGGGCCCACGTCACCTGTCCGTCGGAAGAGCTTGTCGCCCGGCAGATGGAAGTCCGCTGGCTCAGCCGCGGCGGAGGGTGCGTCGTCCACGCCCCCGGCCAACTGGCCCTGTATCCGATTCTCCCCCTCGACCGGCGCAGCCTCGGGCTGGCCACTCTTCGCGAAAGAGTCGAGCAAGCCGTCGTCGACACTTGCAGCGAATTGCGGATCGACGCCTGGCGTCAGCACGAGCTGGCCGGCGTCTGGTCGCGCGGCGGACAACTGGCCCAACTGGGGATCGCCGTTCATTCGGGAATCAGCTCGCAGGGGCTGTTCGTGAATGTCAACCCGCGGATGGACGCGCTCCGCCTGATTCGATCGGGAACGGGACGGATCACGTCGTTGGCTGCCGAACGGCGAACGCCGATCGCGATGTCGACCGTCCGTGAGAGC
>JAGVKR010000531.1 GCA_020050375.1 Planctomycetales bacterium | reverse complement strand
GTAGGCGATCGCCAGGTGCGGAGTGGCGAGCGGTTTGTGGTCTTCGAAGCGCGAATCCATCGCCGAGGCCAGCATCCCCGTGACGAGGTGCGTGCGCTCGACAGGGTAGGGCGCTTGTTTCTGCCGGATGTGCGTCTGAATGGCGTGCGAGAGGGCTTTGAACAGATTGCGGTTCTGCCACGGGCCGACGTAGAAGCTGGTCGCCAGCGGCTCGGGCTTTCCTGCGAGCTTGCAGGCGAAGTGCCAGCGAGTGGAGCTGGCGCCGATGCGGAGGATCGTCCCTTTGAGGCCGTCGCGATACTTGATCAGGATCGCGTGGATCGGATGCTGTTTGCCGTCGCCGGGCTCGATGAAGTTCCCGAGATCGGCCGCCCCTTTCTCGGTTTCGAGCCGCATCGCCGCCTGGGCCAGGGGGAGGCTCCAGCGCCCATCGGCGGCCGCCTGCCAGACGGCATCTCCTTCGATGAGTTGGATTTCGCTGACCCCGGTTTCGCCCCCTTTGCGGGCTTCCACGATCGACTGCAACACTTCCAGTGCGTGAAAGTCGTACGCCTCGGGCGGACCGCCGTGGATCGAAATCGCCTCTTCGATCGTCGCGCTGGCCGGCAGTTCGAGCGGCGGACGGCGCTGCGCCAGGGGAACTGAACTGCCTGCCATGAAGGGAATCTTGAGTTCGCGCGCGACATCCATCATCTCGGCCGACCAGTCCCAGCGGTACGAGAGGTGCTTGTCGTTGAAGAGGGGGACGGACCGCTTGCTCTCGCGAAAGACAGCGGCGATCTCGTCGAAAAACCGTTTGCGGGGATACATGATCTGCCCGCGCTCGGTCCGGTCGTATTTGCCGTGCTCGCCAATCGACAGCACGCCGTCGACCGCCAGCTCCTTTCCGCCGAGCCGCACCGCTTCAGCGATCGTCGGGAAAATGCGGATGTTGTATTTCTTCGCCACTTCGCGAGCCATGTCGCGGTCGGGGAACTGATCGACGTAGATTCCTGCAACTTCCATCCCCGAGATGGTGAGCTTGCCGTTGAAGTAGTACGGCTCGAGGAAGTTCTCGAGGATCACGTGCGCGTGACTGCGGTACGTGAACTCGGTGACGACCGCAGCGATCTTCGGGCGGGGCGGATCGGCGGCGAACGCGGAAGGAGAAATGGGGCTGGCGGCCAGCGACAAGGCGCCGGCAGTGGTCCCGAGAAATTGACGGCGAGTGAGGGTGCGGGGAGAGATCATGGGAGTTCCAGCGAGGTGATATGTCCATAAACTTTCGGGCGAAAAATAGACGAGTCCCGGGCGCTACTCCTTCGGCACCAGCCGCAGCAGGTCGCTCGGCGAGACGACCAGTCCGCCGCGAACGACCGATTCGATGTCGCGGGTGCGGCGGATGTCGTCGAGCGGGTTGGTGCGGAGGATGACGAGGTCGGCGGTCATTCCCTTTTCAATGCGTCCCAATTTCTCTTCCTGCTTGAGTAACCGGGCGTTGTTGAGCGTTGCCGCCTGGAGCGCGGCGGAGGGAGACAATCCTGAGCCGACGAGCAGCTCCAATTCCTGATGGAGCGAGAAGCCAGGCGTCACATAGGGTTCGGGCGCGTCGGTCCCGGCCAGCAACGGCACTCCCGCGCGGTGCAGGATGCCGGTCAGTTCCTGGTACTTGGCGATCTCGCGCTGGCGTGCGTCGCGGGTCTCGGGCATAAGCTTGGACCGGTCCCGATACGCGTCCCAATAGCGCTTCATGCGGGCCGGGACGAGCTTGAGATCGGGATCTTCCTGCACTTCGGGGAGATCGTGGAGGTAGATCATGTTGCGGAACACGACGAGTGTCGGATCGACGACTGTCGGGCTTTTCGCAATCTGCGTCACCAGCGCCTGGCAGCGTGGATTCTGCAGATCGAGATCGGCACGGTGATTCGGCTTGCCGGCGACTTCCCCCGGAATGGAGTAATTGAACACCGACCAGATGTGCTCGAGGCAGTCGATGCCGTCCTCGACCGCGTCCTGGGCCGAATAGAGCCCTAGATGTCCGGTGACGATCATCCCGCGGCGATGCCCCAGCTCGATCACGGACCGGCCGATCGTGCGCGGTGTGCCGACGTAGATTTTGAGCGTCGTGACGTTCCACGCGGCCATGTCATCCACAAAGCCGGGGACCTGCGCCACGTCGACCAGCGGCCAGCCGACGTCTTTGTGCACGGGGGTCGCTCCATCAATCAGCGGGCTGCAGAGAAAGACGCGGGGAGACCGATCTGGATGAGCCCGCGAAAAACGGTCCACCCCCGCCTCCGCGACGATCGCATCCCCCGTGCTGCGGACCGACGTGACTCCCGCCGCCAGAAACAGCGGAAGATACTCATCCCCCGTCACGTGCGTTCGATCGGCCAAATGGACGAGATGCACATGGGCGTCGATCAACCCCGGAATCACGTACCGGCCGGAACAATCGATCGTTCGGGCCTTCGGAGGAATTTTTGCCGGCTGCTCCGGCGTGCCGATCGCCTCGATCACGTCACCCGCGATGACGACCGTCCGATGCGGGAGCATCTTTCCCGCGGCCGAGTCGAAGATCGTCGCATCGCGGAGCACGAGTACTGCGGGATGGTTTTCATCGGCGAGTGACGCGTTGACCGAACCCGAAAGCACAATCGCCATCAGGGTCACCGGCAGGATCGCAACTCGCATCCACGCGCCAAAACACTTCTCCCTTCCCCCCTCGCGGGGGAAGGGCCGGGGATGGGGGGGCGAACGTCGATCGGCGTTCGGCAAGCAGTCTGAATCTGCCATCGTGTCGGGCACTGAGCGGATGTGAATTGTTTCGAAGGCCGATGCCGTTCCAGACATGCGATCGCGTTGCCGTCAGCCAACACGATACAAACATTTCGTGTGGACTGAAGTCCACACGACGACGTTTCACACGCCCTCACACGAACAACGTTCCGAGCGGATTGCCTTCGGTGAGGCGCAACGGCCGGTTCTCGCGGTCGTAAAGCATCAGGTCGGCGGGAATCCCAAGGGCGTGAT
>JAGVKR010000076.1 GCA_020050375.1 Planctomycetales bacterium | reverse complement strand
TTCCCTCTCGGCCGCACAAGTCCAGGCAGCGCTCAGCCCCAACTTCGCGGTGGAGGCCATTGGCAAGGGGCCAGGAGCTGCCCGCGAAACGTGGGATCTGATCGAAGCCGACGGCGGGCAGGGGGTGCTGGGCTTCGGCACAACCAGCGACGAACAGTGGCTGCTTGCGCGGCTGACCGATGGCAGCCCGATGAAGCAGCTTGCCGCCGATCAGAGCGACGACTGGCGCGGGCTGGGGGTCAGTCTGCTGCATAAGCTGGTGCTCGATCACCTTCTGAAGCCGCATCATCAGGCCGAGCCCCCCAAGTGCCGCTACGTCCATCAACTGGAAGAAGTTGCCGCGGCACAACAGGCCAACGAATGCCCGCTCGCGTGCCTGGTCCCGCCGGCGCAGATCGAACACGTCGAGAAGATTGCCGCGCGGCTGGAGAAAATGCCCCCCAAGAGCACCTACTTCTATCCCAAGCTCCAAACGGGGCTGGTCTTCAATCCGGTAAGCTCGTGAGCTCGCAGGAGATCTGTAGGGATCGACCTCTGTGTCGATCCGCGAGCGTCTCGGGACGATCCTTCTGAACGTCAGCGCCCTCTCTGACTCGCGGAACGCCACTGAGGGCGTTCCCTGCAGATACAATCGTTTTTCGAGCACGATCGCGCGGAGCAACCGGCAAAGCAACCAGCAATGATTGAAGGCTGGCATCACTCCCCGTATGCTGGCTTGGATACTCGCGATCATCATTCAAGTCCCGGGGATTGTCCCATGCAACGTCGCCGATTCTGTTCTCTGGCACTTGCCGCAATCTTCCTGTTCGCCACGTTTCCCGCTTATCTTGTTGCCGAAGACGTCGCTTACACCCGCCAGGAGGACGTCGTCTATGGTCGGAAGCACGGCCTGGCGCTGACGATGGACGTCTTCACGCCAAAGCAGAACGCGAACGGCGTGGGGCTGGTTTGGGTGATCAGCGCGAGCTGGCGATCGTCGCATGAGGCGATCCGACCGCAGTTTGCCGACGACTTTCTCAAACGCGGCTATACCGTGTTCGCCGTTGTGCACGGGAGCCAGCCAAGGTTCTCCATCCCCGAAATGATCGAGGACCTGCACCGGGCCGTGCGGTTCGTTCGCAGCCGGGCGGCCGAGCACCACATCGACCCCGAGCGGATCGGCATTTACGGCGCTTCGGCCGGCGGGCATTTGGCGCTGATGATGGCGACCGCTGGCGACAAAGGGAACCCCGAGGCGAAAGACCTCGTTGACCGTCAATCGAGCCGCGTGCAGGCGGTTGCTTGCTTCTTCCCTCCCACCGATTTCCTCAACTACGGCCGGGCGGGTCAGGTGATGCTGGGCCGCAGTCCGGGATCGAGGAGTCGACCGGCGTTCGAGTTTCGGGAGTTCGACAACGATTCGAAATCGTTCGTCCCGATCACCGACGAGCAAAAGGTTCTTGAAATCGGCAGGCAGATCTCTCCCGCCCACCACGTTTCGCCGGACGATCCCCCCGTCTGGATCATGCACGGCGACGCCGATCCGCTGGTGCCGCTTCAGCAGTCGGAGTTGATCGTTGCCAAGCTGAAGGAGGCGGGCGTTACGGCGGAGCTCGTGGTGAAACCGGGCGGCGCTCACCCCTGGCTGGGAATCGAGAAGGACTTTCCGCTACTGGCCGACTGGTTCGACAAGCACCTCGCAAAGAAATAACGGCTCGTCCGCCTTGAATCCGCCTCGTCCCTTTTTGTTTTTACATTTCACGGACCGCACCTATGAACCCACTCTTCTGTCGCGCCGTCGTAGCCCTGCTGGCCTCACTCCCGATCATCGCCGCCGGGGCGGCCTCGTTACGCGCCGAGGACGCGCCCTTCACGCGCACGGAGGACGTGATCTACGGCCGCAAATACGGCACCGCCCTGACGATGGACGTCTTCACGCCGAAAGAGAACGCGAACGGGGTCGGCATCGTGTTTGCCATCAGCGGCGGCTGGTTCTCGGCGCACGAGGCCATCAACGTCGGATTCATCCGCGAGTTTCTCAATCGCGGTTACACGGTCTTTGCCGTCGTGCATGGCAGCCAGCCAAAGTTTACGATCCCCGAGGTGCTCGAAGACATGCACCGCGCGGTGCGGTTCATCCGCAGCAAGGCCGACCAGTACAAGATCGATCCCAACCGCATCGGCATCACAGGTGCCTCGGTGGGAGGCCATTTGTCGCTGATGCAGGGGACCGCCGGAACGCTCGGAAAGCCCGATGCGAAGGATCCGGTCGATCGCCAGTCGAGCCGCGTACAAGCCGTCGCCTGCTTCTTTCCACCGACCGATTTTCTGAACTACGGCAAGCCGGGAGAAAACGCCATCGGCCGAGGTGTGCTGAAAGACTTTCGCGCGCCGTTCGACTTTCACGAGTACGACAACAAGACCAGAGCCTTCGTCCCGATCACTGATGAGGAACGCATCCTCACGATCGGACGGAGCATCTCGCCGGTGAACCACGTCTCGAACGACGACCCGCCGACGCTCATCATTCACGGCGATGCGGACCTGCTCGTCCCGATCCAGCAGGCGGAACTCGTCCTCGGCAAGCTCAAAGAGGCTGGAGTCCCGACGGAACTGGTCGTCAAAAAGGGAGCCGCCCACGGCTGGCCCGATCTCGGCAAGGACATCTCCACTCTCGCCGACTGGTTCGACAAGCACCTCGCCAAAAAGTGATCCACCGGATGGGTCGTTGATTTCCCAAGGAGCACAGACATGGCTGCCAAGCCTGCGACCATCGACGAGTACCTCGCCACCGTGAGCGAAGACCAGCGCACCGCGCTGGAGAAACTTCGCAAGACCATCAAGGCCGCCGCGCCGAAGGCGGAAGAGTGCATCAACTATGGGCTGGCCGCGTTCCGACTGAACGGGAAGAATCTGGTGGGCTTTGGAGCATCCGCCAAACACTGCTCCTTCCACCCGATGGACGGCCACACGGTGGACGCATTCAAGGAGGAACTCAAAGACTATGAAACCAGCAAAGGGACCATTCGCTTTTCGGCAGACAAGCCCCTGCCGGCCACATTGGTGAAGAAACTGGTCAAGGCGCGCATCGCAGAAATCGGCGGTTGATGTCCTTGTTGCTGGGAATCGGGCCATGAAATCATTCGCCGAACTGACCCGAAAAGAAAAGGTCATCGAACTGTTGCGGTGGGGCTAGATCGGAAGA
>JAGVKR010000052.1 GCA_020050375.1 Planctomycetales bacterium | reverse complement strand
GGACAAGCTCGGCGATATTCAGCGTTCAGGGGGCAATCGAGTTCGGATCGACCCAAGCTTACCTCAATACGCCCGCTCGGCGATACCTTGCGGCGAGACGGTCCAGGGGGTCCAGGCGAGGGCAATGCTTTCGACCTCGATTTGGGACCTCTTTGGCTTAACTCTGATTTTTTCGAGTTTGAAGGACTCAGGGCGCACGTTCATCTCGATCGCCTCCTCCTCCTCCTTGAGCTCCGCATCGAGCGCCGCACGCTTTTCCATCAAAGACTCGATATTTTCCTCCGCCTGCGAAACATCCGCCCTTTCACGACCGGTCTTTCCAACCGCGCGAGCTGCCGTGGCCGCACGACTGAGATTCGATGCGCTCGTCCACTTTCTGCTGGTTAGAATTCCCAGGACCGATGTTAAGCCTGAGAGAAACGATTGAAACGTTTGCTGATTGACCTGACCTCGCTCTTTTTCAAGTTTCTGCTGGGCTTTACGAAGTTGTTCCTCCAGAGCTTTGTATTTTGGAGCCAACTTGGCCCGCGCTTTCTCGATTTTCGTGTCTCGCGATTCGCGCTCCGATTGCGACAGGCGCACGCGAAACTCCCCTTCAGGTTCGTTCGGCTTCGAAAGCCAGACGGGGGCTTTGCACTTCCAGCACTCGACGACGCGCGAGCGGTAAAGATGCTTTTTCAGGTTTTCATTGATCTCCTTGTACGGGGAAGGCCGGGCCAATTTGTTGGGGAGCGGCGCGAAGCTACATGTCTTTATCGGCGGCGATCCGTGTTGAGCGTTGGGGTCTTCGTCGAGCTCGAGGGCGTCATCCCAAAGGGATGGCGTGACGTCGTCCTCGACGGGGGCGAGCAGCACGACTCTCTCCCAATGGTCGACGCCGGTCGCGGCTTGTTCGTAATGCAGGCGCGCCGCTGCGTACACGGCGGGTCGGTACAGGATCGTTGTCCCGCTCGGCAATTCGCTGCGGGGGAACAGGAACATTTCGTTCACATCCGGGTTGACCAGAGGCCGCGGTTCCCCAGTTGTATTCACCGGCGAAGCGGCTTCCGGAGTCGCGGCCGCAACCCCGTCGGTCGGTTTCCGCGACGCCATCAACTTCTGTATCTGCTCGCGCGTCAGCGGCCCACGCAGGTACGAAAGCGCCCAACGGGTTTGCATGACGACCGGCTCGTCTTCGTGGACATTGTTCATCAGAAAGACGCGGCTTCCCAGGCCGGAAATGATCGTCTCCATCTGCTGGCGATTGAACGATGCTCCCGCGGCGGCCGAGGCCCCTTCGAGCCCGTCCAGCACGCGAGCTTTGTCGCGTTCGGTTTGCAATCGGCCGATGAACCACGTTCCCGCGTTGGAGAGTCCCTTGTAGTCGAGGTCGACGGGGTTCTGCGTCGCCAGCACAACCCCAAGACCGTACGCGCGGGCCTGCTTGAGAAGCGTGAGCATCGGCGTTTTGGACGGCGGATTGGCGGTCGGCGGGAAATAACCGAAGACTTCATCCATGTAGAGGAGGGCCCGCAGGCTCGAAGTCCCCCGCTGAATCCGCATCCACGAAATCACTTCGTTGAGCAGAATCGTCACGAAGAACATCCGCTCGGCTTCGGAGAGATGCGCAATCGAGAGGATCGTCAGCCGCGGCTTTCCCGCCGGGGTGTAGAGCAGCCGCTGGATGTCGAGCGGCTCTCCTTCGCGCCAGGCGGCAAAGCCAGGCGACGCCAAAAGATTGTTGAGCGTCATCGAAAGCGCGACACGATCTTTGGGGGGATAAATGCTGTCGAGATCCATGGCGCCGAGCTTGTCGAACGGCGGTTTCTGGATCTCGCGGATCATCTCGGCCAGATCGAGGCTCCGTCCGTCGCGCCAGGCGCGCTCGAGCAGGTTCGACAGCAGAATGTGTTCACGGCTGCGAATCGGGTCGGCTTCGATCCCCAACAGCGCGAGCAATCCCGAGACGGCGGCAGAGATTCGCTCGCGGAGCGCATCGGAGTCGTTGAGGATCGCTTGAGGAGGCGCAGCGAACGAACGGAGCACTGTCAGCGAGAGCCCGGCGCTGCTGCCGGGGGTGTAGATGGCGACGTCGGCGCTTTCCTTGAACTTCCGGATTCGCTCCGGCGTCTGGCCCCAATCGGCAAGTCCCGTCTTCCAGTCCGAAGCTGTCGTCTCCGCAAGCTGCTCGACCGAGACACCCTTGCGCGTCGCTTCGGCCGGATCGATCCATTCCTGGAAGTCGTTGGGTTTCAGCTCGGGAAACGTGAGCAGCAGATTGCCGAGATCCCCTTTGGGGTCGATGGCGATGGCCGGAATGCCGTCGATCGCGGCTTCTTCGAGAAGCGTGAGGCAAAGTCCCGTCTTGCCGCTGCCGGTCATCCCGACGCAGACGGCGTGGGTCGTCAGGTCTTTGGCGTCATAGAGCAACAGGTCGTCGAGCGGCCGCTTCGCGGCGAGGTCGTACTTTCGGCCGAGATAGAACGCGCCAAGCTTCTCGAAATCTTGCATGATGGAGTGCGTGAAGGGACAGGCCTCGTGATGGACGAAGTTGCGACGAGCGAGAAATGACGGTCGATGTGTATGATATTCCATCGTCGGGACGCCTGTCACGGAAGACGCGGTTTGCGACCGATTCTGGTCAAACGATTGCCTGACCGATCGTGTTCCCGGCGGAACTGCGATTCGGCCATAAGTGCCTGTCGCGACTATGGAACTGGCGCTCGATTTGGCGCTTGACAAAGACTCTCGACTTGACTACAGAGTTCTGCGCGGGGCGTGCGGCAGGGACCTCGCAAGACTAGCCAGTTCAGAATTCCGGGTCGTTCCCTCGTCGGAGATCGCACGCGGATTTCACGGTAAAAAAACAGGTCGCTTCAGAGGATTCATCCGATGGCCATTGCTTGCATTGATGCACTCGTTTCCGTTTCGAATCCGGCAGAGACCGGGGAGATCGCGCCGGGCTCGGCCGGTCCGTCGCGTCTTTCGCCCTGGTTGCCGACCTTGGTGTTGTCGGGTTCGTTCGCTGCTCGCAAAAAAGCCGACGACGATGAGGAGCCCGAAGGGGGCGAGGAAGAAGAGGAGGAGGAAGACGGTGAAGACGGCGACGAGGAAGAGCTCGAAGAGCTCGACGACGAAGACCTGGATGAGATCGATGATGAAGAGCTCGAAGACGAGTTCGATGACGAAGAATTCGACGACCTCGACGATGACGAGTTCGATGACGACGACGAAGATGATGACGACGACGACGATGAAGACGAAGATGAGGACGAGGACGACGAGTATTGATCGACGCTCTGTCGCCTTCGTGAGCGGCGACTGACAATCAGCCCGAATGCCCCGCCCGCCTGGTCGGCTGCCAGCGGGCGTTTTCATTGGGTGGCGATGGGTCAAGGCGCGCTGAGCGGGAAATCTGATGGACGTGTCGCGGTGGGGCGGTATAATTCCCGGCGTGACTCCCTGTTTCCCGCCGATGGCCGCCACCTGCCGTGCTCTCTGACCTGCAGCGTTTGTTTCGCAAGGCTGATCCCGCGCCGGATGCGCGACCGGGGCTGGCGGAATGGATCGATCGGCATGTCGCGCGCCTGAGCTATGCGGTTCTCGTCGAGCCAACCTGGCTGGAAGTCAACCGATTGGAGATTCCGTACGCGTCGCAACAGGTGTCTCGCGCCCTGCGGATCGTGCAACTGACCGATTTCCATTTTCAGCGGCGGGTGCCAGTTCGCTACGTCGAGCGCTGCGTCGCGGCCGCGAATGCCGAGCAACCCGATCTGATTGCCCTGACGGGCGACTACGTCCACAAAGGGCATCGCTATGTGGAGGGGATTGCCGATCTCCTGGGCCAGCTCCATGCCCCCCTGGGGGTCTTTGCGGTGCTGGGCAACCACGACTATGCCGTGCGCAATGCACTCGGGTTTCGGCGGTATCCGCGGCTGCACCAGCGGGTTGCCGAATCGCTGATTCGCCGGGGGATCCGCGTGCTGCAGAACGAGCTGCTGACGGTTGACGTCGATGGCGCGCGGTATCAGATTTCGGGAGTCGACGACCTGTGGAGCCG
>JAGVKR010000265.1 GCA_020050375.1 Planctomycetales bacterium | reverse complement strand
CTGATTCAAGAAACGCAGGTCATCGGCATCCCCGGAGTGCGCTACAGCCCGACGACCAGACGGTAAGTTCTTGCAGTGACACGGCTGGTCGGTGATCTCGGCGGCAGACTAAGCTCTCGTCCTCTTGGCTTGAGGTTTACCGTTGACGGGCGGGCGTCCGATCGACGTGTCGGCCTGCGACTCGTTCGGGAAACGTCGTAGCCGAGTTCACCAATTCAAGGAGACAATGCGATGAATTTGAGGACGTTGCTCACGAAGGGAATGCTCGGAGCCGGACTGTTACTAATGCCTGCCGCGCCGAGTTTCGGTCAGCATCACGGCCGACACGGCGTGGCGACGCATCGGTCGGGGATCAGCATTAACTTGTTCAGCCCGCGCGGGCAGCCGATCGTACGCGAGCATCACGACGATTACCGCTACGTCGTGCCGGCCACGCCGCGTCACGGCACGTTTTATACCTACGAGGATCAGCATTACTTCACGCCCCCCGCGCCGCCGGTGGTGATCAATCAACCGGTCGTCGTGCAACGTCCGGTGCAAGCCGAATTCGGAGCCTTCAAGCACTACGAACAACTCTCCGATCGCTTGGAGACGCTAGCGAATCAGCTCTGTCTCGACCTGCATTACAACTACCAGCGCAACCGCAACTACGCCGAAACGTATCGCGAGGCGTATCAAATGATGCAGATGGCGAAGTTCATTCACGGCGGCGAGCATCGCGGCGACCGGGATGCCGTTCGGAAAGCCGGCCGCGACATCGACGACCTGTTTCACCACGTTCAAGCCGAACTGAAAACCTGGACGCGCGAGGAACGGCGGCGCGTCGGCGAGTACGGCCTCATGGCCAAAGTCGAAGAACTGGAAGCGATGATTCATCACATGCTGTTCGACGTGGGCGTGAAGCCCGACCACAACCGCGACGAAGTCGCCCCGCCGCCTCGCGGCGAAGTGGCTCCGCCGCCAGCTCCCCGAAGCATCAAGCCGTAGCCGATCTGTGTTGGGCTGGGACCACTAGAATTCGCCGACCGTTTCCCGCGCGGCTCTGGTTCCCAGTGCTCGCCAAGTGGCGGCGCTGATGTTCTCGGAAATGGATCGCGAGGAACCGTCCATCATCAAAACGTGGATCACACCCGCGTGGTAGCTGCGGGCCGTCATCACGGCATACGTCGGTCGATTGGGCGTGTTGACCGCGCCCTCGCGCGACGAAACGTAGTCGATGTCTTGCCCGCCGCTCGTCAGCACCTTCGTGTTCGGGGTCAGAACGGTTGTGACTCCCGATTGATTGGCTCGGCCATCCACCCATTCGGCGTGGCCGGACGTGTGGACCGTCGAGGAACCCGCCAACGTGACCACGGCCGCGGCATTCGCTGGCGGGGCGACATTCAGAGTCGCCGGATTCCCGGTATCGCGGACGTACGCTTGAAACGCTTTGACCTCGGCCAGCGCCAACGTCGAACTTGTTCCGTCACGGAATGCCGCCGTGCTCAACGAGGCATTGGGGGCGAATGCTCCGTCACCGAACTGACCGCTAATCGGGTCGAAGACAAACCACGTTCCAAGATTCACTCCGTAGTTCAACGGAAAGTAAGTGACCGGCCCGTCCGGGTACGGCCGGATGTTGATTTCGCTCGGACAGAGCAGGACGGGAATCTGTTTCGCGCAAACCGGGATGTTCGCCCCGACGTTGTAGTTTTGGCCGAAGTTGATGAGCTTCTTGAGACTCTCCTGATCGACATACGGCAGCAACCGCGATTGGGCCGACCAGCCTTGGATCGTCGTCGTGTAGCCCTGCGGAATGCTGGACGTATGCGGGAACATGCGGTTGACATCGTGGTAGTTGTGGAGCGCCAAGCCGAGCTGCTTCAAGTTGTTCTTGCACTGACCTCGGCGAGCCGCCTCGCGGGCCTGCTGCACGGCGGGCAGCAACAAGGCAATCAAGATCGCAATGATCGCGATCACCACCAGTAACTCGATCAATGTAAAACCACGTTTCGACGGCCGGACCATGACACACCTCTGTTGTGGATTGATGCGGAATGTGGGGAGTTTCGAGGCTCGTTGGACTCACAACCTTTGTGAGCCGAGCCGAAACGCCGTTCGCATGAGGTGGCTGGCGACCGGACCGGATGGCTTGCTGCCGATTGCGAACCTGAGATTCAATCTCAGGAGTGCGGCAGAGCATACCGACTGCGGCTTTTGGTGCAACCGAACAGAGGCAGGAATCCTGGCGAATTACCTGAGTAAAACATCGCCGCCGAAGCCGCCGCCGCCCAAGCTCAACGAGCGTACCAATCGGCCACCGCGCTGTTCGCCGCTGCCGAAGCTCAAGAGGCCCAGTAACGCCGTAGGAACTCCGCCCGCAACTCGCACGGCTTCCGCAACATCCGCACGCACCGCCGCTACGAAATCGAAATCGAACGACAGCTCAGCCGGAACGCGCTAGCGTCCGGTTGTTGTGGAATTCGGGGAATCGAAAAGAAGTCGCGCCGCCGCCGCGCTGAGTTTTTGCGATCCATGCCGGCCACCAACGGCCAATCCTGCCGCTCTGAGGCTGTGTCTGAGTGGGCGCGCGGATGAGCGCGCGTGTTTCCGAACGCGGCTCAATTTTGATGTCTCAAAATTCCGATCATCCTGACAGCGAGGCGGCGACCGTCTGACAATTCTGTCAGGCTGCGAGTCGCGCAACGCCTCGCGATGTCATGCCCTGCATGGATGGAGGGACCGATGAGCGATGAATCGTTGGCGTTGAATTCGGCGAAACCGGAACGAGTCGAGCGTCGCGGGCGGCGGCCGACGTTTGGTCTCCCAGAGCGCCGGTGGCTGGCCAGCTTGATTCGCGACTACGGCATCCGCGAGACGCAGCGCATTTCGGGCGTGGCCATCTCGTGCAACACGCTCATCAAGATTGGCCGCGAGTTCAATGTCCAAATGCCGCATGGTCGCGGCGGACGCCGAGCGGCTTGAAACATCAATCGTTGGTGCGAAAGGATTCGCCATGTTGATTCGCGGGACAACTCACGGACTCTTGTTGGTCGTGTGCGGTTTGCTGGCGGGGCCGTGCCTCGAAGGCGCGGCGGCCGATGATTGGCGGCGGACTCGTGCCCGGCCCGGACGAGATCAGTCGCCGACGACACCGACGATGCTCAGCCGTCTGTTCAATGATTGGGGTGGCGAGTCGGATGTCATCGTCATCGAGAGCCTCTCGCCCACATTCGCATCCAAAGCGAGAGCCACTCGGCGAAACAGCGAACCGCAGATCACGCTGGTCCGCGCGCGAGCCGTTGAGTTCGACGGCTTGCAGGACGTGTTCGATCGTGACGCGTCGGCGGCGCGGCGGTTCGACGATTCCTCGACCACCCAGCGCGATCTCACGACTCGTTCGGACGCGGGTGCGGAGCATGACGGGGAACCCGGTCCCATCGAGGAACCCGGCCCGGATAGCGCCGACTTTCCCGACAGTGCTTTCACGGTGAAGCCCGGTGTGGTTTATTTCGAGACGTCGTTGACGAGCACTTCGACGAAAGGCCCGCGCGTTCGCGATTACTTCACGAACACGTTGATCCGCGTCGGGCTGGTCGAGGATTGGGAATTACGCATCAGCAGCCCAGGCGTCATTCAAGAAGTCGGCCCCGGCATCGACACGACCGGTTTCGGCCCGCTCACGTTCGGCTTCAAACATCACTTGTGGAACGAGGACGAGGACGGCTGGCTCCCGGCGCTCGGCGTGATCGCACAAGTGACCACACCCACCGGATCGGCCGCGTTTCAACCCGGTGCCGCGGTGCCGACGATCTTTTTCAACTTCGACAAAGGGCTGCCTTTCGAGATTGATTTTGAAGTCAATGGCGGCCTGACGTGGGCTAAAGACGACGATGGCGACCGCTTTCTGCAAGGCAACATTCTGTGGGCCGTCGGCCGCGAATTGGCACCGCATGTGAAAGTCTTCAATCACGGCTTTGCCAACTTTCCCACCACGGACGGCCACGGCGCGGAAGTCGTCACCGGCCCCGGCATCGCGTGGATCAACT
>JAGVKR010000064.1 GCA_020050375.1 Planctomycetales bacterium | reverse complement strand
GATGCCGAAGCCGCGTTTCCCTCGGGGACCGCCCCTGCTTCGAACCTTCTCATCGAACAGCGATTGAGCTGGCAGGCGATGCTGGCCGACCGGTTTGCCGACGGGCACCCGCCGGTGGCGTGGGATCACACCTGGAACGATTCGCTCAACGACCCGTTCGTCCGCCGCCGCTTGCACGAATTTCAAAATCCCGCAATTCGAGACCTCATCGGTGGTGACGGATATCCGGCGACGCATTTTGTTGGCGTGGCGGGCGTCGGCGACGATGCGGCGCGGCTTTCGGCTGGCGATCCACGCGCGGGAATCTTCGGCGACAATCGGAGTACGCGACTGACCGACATTCGCGATGGGGCGTCGAATACCTGGCTCGCGCTGGGAGTTCAGAAGCATCTGGGCTCGTGGGCGGCCGGTGGGCGTTCCACCGTTCGACCGCTGACCCGCGAGCCGTACGTTAACGGCCCCGACGGATTCGGCACAGGGGCCGCCGATTCGATGCTCGCGTTGCTCGCCGACGGAAGCGTCCGGGTCGTCAGCGCTGCGACCGATTCGCGCCTGCTGCGCGGCATGGCGGCAATGGCTGACGGACCACCCACTGAATCGCCGGGAACGGGCGAAGAAGTTGTTGCGAAAGCGGGGCGTTCTGCGCCAGCCATCGGCACACTCATCCCGCTGACATCCGAATCCGACGATGGAGACGATCAACCGCTCGAACCCGAGTTCGCTCCCGAACCTCTCCGAAGTCAGATCGACCTTGCGAAATCGCTGCGCCAGCCGATTCTGCTCTACGATCTTCCGCGCTCCAGGCCTTTGCATGAGTGGCTGCCGGGCGTCGCGGATATGATCGGAGCGCCGATTCGTTTCGACAACGCCGAACTGGGGGCTGCCGTCGCCGGGCTCAAGGTTCCCGTGCGAATTCGGCTGGAGAACACGACGGTCGGCGAGATTCTCGACGGTCTGCTCAAACCCGCCGGCCTGACGTATCGCGTTGAAACTGACCATATTCAACTCGCACCGCGGAAATAATTCGATCCCCTCGACCGCTCAGAAACGGACAGCGAACTCTTGGAACCCGAAGATACCATCTGCTACTGCTTCCACGTCTCGAAGCGGAAGATTCTGAACCATATCCGCATTCACCGGCCGCGGCGCGCGAGCCAGATCAGCGAGTGTGGCGGGGCGGGGACAGGGTGCGGCTGGTGCGTTCCTTATCTCAAGCGGTATTTCGAAGAAGCGGTCACGGGACAGGTGACGATCGCCGATCAGATGACTCCCGAAGAATACGCCCGGCAGCGCGCGACCTATATTCGCGAAGGCGGGGGCAAACCACCGCCGGGGGCCATTCCGCTGCCGCCCGTCGAGCCATAGCCGACGTTCGCGCCCCCAAACCCCGGTCACTCGATCGGCCCAATCGAGTTCGGCAACTCGCGCAATTCGCCGCTGTTCTTCCAGTCGGTCGGAAGATAGTCGCGGACGTACTTGATCAGCCCCAGGTCGATCAACTCCTGCTCGACCTCGTCGGGAAGCGGCCAGTCGAGGCTGTGCGCCACTTCCTCCACCAGAAGCTGCGCGAATCGGAACTTGGCGCGGTGCAGTTGCTGACGGACGTTGGCCGCCGTGCACTTCGTGCCGGTTTGCTCTCCCAGAAGCTGCGCCAAGGCGGTCGAGTTGAGCTCGGGATTCTCGCTGCGCAGTTTCAGCACCGAATAGAACACATTTCCCGCATTCGCCTGCTCGAACTTTTTGAGAGACCCCCACGCGGCGTGCAGCACGGCGCTGCGCCAGTCGTAATCCCAGACCGGGTCATCGGCGGCGTCCTCCTTCGCCACGGCGATCGTGGCCGGGTCGACGGCCGATGTGCCGTCGCGAAGGCGGCTCTGCCAGTACGATCGGGCCATATTGCGAACAGCCACTTTGAGGTAATTCCGAAACCGCCCGTGCTCGGGAGCGGCTGACGCGAAGGCGCCGGTCAATAGCCGCAGGACAACTTCCTGCGTCAATTCATCGGCGGCATGATCGTCGCGCAGCATCGCGCCGAGATACGCGCGAATCGCCCGCCGGTATTTGAGGACCAGCTCGTTTCGCGCAGGCCCCGCCGACGTCACCGTTCCCCGATGCGCGAGCATGACCAGGCTCCAGCGCGTGGCGATCCCGCTGAAGTCCTCGGTGCTGCGATGCTCGCGTTCCGAATCGGACATACTTCGTTCCGTGGAGGAAGGGGTCGGGAATCAGGGGTCGGGGGTCGGGGAGATGGAGAGAACTTGCAAAAGTCGGTCCCCTGATCCCCGACCCCTGAATCCTGACCCCTATTCCCTTTTTCCGTCACCGCTTCCGCGAGACGAGCATCCGGTGTACGTAAAGCAGGATCATCGTTCCGCCGACGGCCAGAAAGAAGCTGCCGATATCGAAACCCTGGACGGTTCCCAGTCCCATCTGCGTTCCGATCCAGCCGCCAACGATTCCTCCGGCGATCCCCAGCGCAACGGTGACGATGCATCCCTGCGGATCGCGGCCGGGAAGCAGCCATTTCGCGATAACTCCCGCGACCAGCCCGAATACGATCCACGAAAGGATTCTCATCTTGCGTCTCCCACTCTTTGATAGAGAAACCGAGTTGCCGGAAAACGCCGCGCCGTTCGTAAATTATGGAGAGTTGATCACCGCGAGACAACGAGTGATTCCGTGAAATCCACGCAGCCGCAGAAATACAGGACTGTTGCCGCGTCGCCGTCGGTCCAACAGTATTTGTTACGCAAATCAATCGTGCCCCTACGGCCCTGTCGCCGCCGGCAGCTTCCATTGTTCGTCAAAATAACCCGCGCGGACGACACGCTCGAGCGGGGCTGTCGCCGCCTCGCGATTCGGCTCGACTTGGAGCACAGCCCAGTCTCCCCAGCGCGGAAAGAGCAGATAGTTCAGCTTCGCCAGCTCGGCCTCACGAAACGTGTGACCGCTGTTGAGGACCAGATACCGCCCTTCGCCCCCCGCCAGCGGATTGGCGATAATCAATGCCGGTAAATGATCGGCGGAAGGATAGTCGACGCTTTCAAATCGCAACGTCTCTTTTGTCCACGAAAGAGGCAATTGCGGCAGGGCCCGCGCGATCCAGACGTTGCTCCCCGGATCGCCAAACAGAATCAGGTTGCGTGTTCGCAGATCGTCTTCGGTGATCGCCGTGTCGTCTTTGATCGGCGCCTCGCCGCGGAAGTAGTGTCTCCACTCTTCGGCGAAGCGCTCGAGGCTCGCGTTCGCGTACACCTGCACCGCCGCGTTCCACGGGCGCCCCGTGCCGCGAACGCAGACGAAGGGCGCGACGAACGCATCGTCGATCGGACCTTGCAAACCCGGCCGCTTGCCGACGAGCGGCGTTTTGTCGAGCTCTCCCGCGATTTGCCAGCCGGTGGCGCTCCGCGCGACAACGATGCCCCGCGACGCGGACCCAATTGACTTCGGCACGGCCAGCTCCGTCGTGCCGACACGCAGCGTTTTCGGTGTTGCCGGAAGCTGCGCCGTCGCAATCGCGAAGCGCGTGATATTCTGCGGCTCATCGATCTCGATCGTTTCGCCGCGCAGGCGCGCCGCGAGCTGGGCGCGGGCATAGTGATGTTTCAATCCCAGCACCTCTAGCCAGTGGCAACGACTGTATTTTAACGTCCACGTGATGAAGCGGATTTCATTCGGGACGTGATTCAGCCCGCGGGCCGCGAACTCGCCGATCCGCCGCATCTGCTCGGCGTGCGTGACCGGGTCGATGACGTGACCGGTGCCCGGCGAGATCAGATTGACCATCGTCAGGCCTTCGCGCTGCATCGCCTCCCCCATCAGCACGTGCGCCTGGAAGAAGACGTCTTTCTCGCCCATGCAGGCGATCGCGGGGACGACCCCCGCATTCGCGGCGTAGTCGACCGAGTCCAGCATGTGCAACCCCAGTTCCTGATGCTCGGGGAGCGGGCCGACTTTGACGAACGTCGGCAGCGGCGTTTCGGAGAAGCGATGCGTGTCGACATAGCCGCAGTACGGCCCGAGCGCCACGAACCGATCGGGGTGCTTGAGCCCCAGATGCCACGTCCCCGAAGCGCCCATCGACATCCCGCGCAGGACAATCCGGTCGCGGTCGATCGCGTAGCGTCGGCAAACATCTTCGATCGCCTCGAAAACGTCGGTCTCCCCGGCCCAGCGGTAGCAGTTCTCGACGCGCCCCAGGGGATGCAGCTCGATGTAGGGCATGTCGGGCGTGGTCGCCTCCGCAACTTCGGCTTTGCCCGGCTCATCCCCCGCGTCGAAGCGCGACAGAAACCGCAATTCGGAAAGCCCGACCGGCCGCGTGCTGCCGTGCAGAACGACGTCGAGACGAATCGGCTTCGAGCGATCGTAACCCGCCGGCACGATGACTCCATAAGGCTGCACCGAGCCGTCGATGCGCGACACGTACGCCAGCGCCAGCTTTCCCGTGCGTGTGCTCCACGGATGTTTGCCGGCGGCCAGTGCCTGGGCGCGCTCCATCCCGCGCGCGAGCCCCTTCTGCATCAGCGCGACATCCGCCGGCGTGAAGGTCGCATCGTAGCGGAGCCCCCAGGCCAACCCCTTGGCGAAGATCGCCGCATCGGCGACATCGGCCGCGGCCCGGTCATTCAGGGCGTCGAGCGCCGCTCGCAGCTTCTGCTGTCCTTCGTCGAGCGACTGTCGCTCCTCGGCCGAAAGCGGATGGGCGTTTTGCGCAAGCCCCGTCGAAGCGGCCCCCAGCAGGAACCCGAGAGCGGTCAGGTGGACCAGACAGCAGAGCCACGCTTTCATCCGCCGGAGCGCCGACTCGGCTTCTTGACGATCGATCGCCGCGCGAGCGGCTTCAAAACCACCTCCGGAATCATCCAGTGCACCCCCGAAAACGCTCGCTTTTGCGCGTTTCGAACCCGCGAGGCCCTCCGAGACTCGGCAGGGAGGAACCACGGAAGTTATTCCGCTGCAAAGGTTTCCGTTTCCCGTGACTAGTGCTTTGTCAACACGAAAAGTTCGGGTGCCACGGCCAGCGCCCGGAGGAAGTCGGCCGTGTGAATGGTGAGTTGAT
>JAGVKR010000532.1 GCA_020050375.1 Planctomycetales bacterium | reverse complement strand
AGCGGCACCGCCTCGGCGTCGGCCAGCAGGCCGGCAGCGCGGAGGGCGGCGACCGGCGGCAACGGTTGATTCAGCAACTTTCGGATTTGGGATTGCCATCCCGGCTGCAATGCCGTCGCGATTCGGCGAGACGATTCGTGACTGAGCCACCGCGTCCGCCCCACTGCGTCGAGCCAGGCGTCACGCTGGAAGTCGTCGGCAAGGTTTTCGCCGCGCGCGGTCAGACGCTTCAGGAGGTTCTCGACGGAAGCCGTTTCCTTCCACCACGCTTTCCAGGCAGAAGGGGCCTTGTCGAGATCGG
The DNA here is from genome assembly GCA_020050375.1 of Planctomycetales bacterium. Lineage (GTDB taxonomy): Bacteria > Planctomycetota > Planctomycetia > Planctomycetales > Planctomycetaceae > SIAF01. Next base: position 5,208 of record JAGVKR010000532.1, on the reverse strand, counting down.
CCGCCAATTCCAGGTTTTCGCCGGTGATGGCTTCGAGAGCCATCAGCGAATAATGCAGCGTTTGCCAGTCGGATTCGTTTCTCCCCCCCTTAGCAAGGGGGGGCTGGGGGGGTCGCGCTGCAAGGCGAGCCGACTCTGCTTCTTGTTTGGGAGACGAAGAACGTCGAACATCCAATGTCGAACTTCCAGCTTCGAAGTCTTTTGTTGCCCGTTCGATGTTCGATGTTCGATGTTCAATGTTCTCTTCACTGCCGCGCGACCCCCCCTGGCCCCCCCTTCCTAAGGGGGGGAAAGCAATTTGGTGCGAGACAACATCAATGATCGCTGGGATTTCTTCCGCCGTGCCGACGATCGCCAGAGCAAAGGCCGCCTGACGACGGACGATCGCGGCTTCATCCTTCAGCAACTTGACGAACCACGCGCGATCGGCGGCGGTGACCTCGTCCGGCAAATAAGCCAGAGCTTCCAAACCGCGGCGGCGAATTTCGGGTTTTGAACTCTGCAACCACTCGCGATACGTCGGCGCCTGCGTGATGATCGCCTGCCGGCGGTATTCGTCGGGATCATTGCGGCGGTAGCTGAGATCGGTGCTGTCGCGCCGGACGCGCGTGACGGGGAGTGCCAACGCCTGCAACCGGGTATTGGCGACCGCTACGGATTGCGGGGCGTGGCAGCCCGTGCAGGATTTCACTTCTCCCGCCCGCGCCGCCATGTAGCCGGCTTGCGTCACGAGGCGATTGCCGCGGGCGTCGAGCGTTTCAAGAAAGAGCGGCGTTTCGGCGGGGGCCTCGAATGCGACCGAGCCGTCGGGAAGGATCGGCACTGTCCCGAGAACTCGCGTTTCGAGACTCGTATGGCTGGAAGTCGTGACATCAGTGTACTCGGCCTGAAGCACGCGGACGAAACGGGCCCGCTTGTTCAGCTCGTTCCGTTCAGCCGTATCACTCTGCCGGCCGGCGGCGACGACAAACGTCGCGAATTCCGAATCCTGGTCACGCTTTTTGTCGGGGAGGATTTTGGGCCTTGGCCGCGATCGTCCCACGGGGACCGCATCCCATTCGCTCAGGTTCGGGCGATCGAAGATTTTGTCTGTTGATCGCGACGTTGGATCGACAACGAAAATTCCCAGATCGCGGCTGCCGGGGAGCGTTGCCGCCATGAGAAATCGGCCGTCGGAGAGCGGGTATGGTGAGGTGCGCGTCCCCAGCGGCGAAAGATGGATGGCGTGCGTCGTTCCACCGGTTTGCACGGAGGCCGTCCCCGGGAAGACCGGCGCGAGCGCCTGCCCGAGTGCTGTGCCCAGATTGGGATCATAGATCGATGGACCCATTTCGCTTTGCAGCAGAATCCGGCCGTCGGGAAGCTCGCCCGGCTTCGTCAGCCCGATCGCCGAGTGGCGGGTGCGGTTGTAGAACTTGTACTCTCCGGCGCCGAACAAGTGCCGCTCTTCGGTTCCGTCGGGGCGCAGCGTCACCAGGTACGTTTCGTGCTTGATGAACGGCGCCACGGAAATGTGAAACGCGTCCCAGAACGAGCAGAGGACAAGTCCATTCGCGAGGACGGTCGGCTCGAAGTAGATGCCGGGCACGAACGTGAGCTGCTCGATTTGCGTTCCGTCGGCCTTCATCCGAAACAGAAACTCGCTGCGCTCCTCGTGGTACTCGTCGAGGACCCCCGTGCGATCAGAGCAGAAGACGATCCTTCCGTCGGGCAGATACACGCCGGAGATGTCGTTGAAAGGCCCATCGGTCAATTGCCGGAGATTCATGCCGTCGATGTCGATCTCGAACAGGTGATACCAGTCCTCGCCGTCCTTCCGCATCGAGAAGAGGACTTTCTTACCGTCGTAAGACGGCTCGGGATCCCAGACGTTGCCGTTCTTGAGAAACGTGAGCTGCGTCAGCTTGCCTTTGGGAGTGGCGGGCATGACGGCGAACAGATTTCGGCCCGGACGTGGGGTGCTGATCGTCCGTTCCCAGGCGTTGTTCGTGGCCCCGCGCGGGTAGACGTAGCCGTCGCGCCAGTGATACGACCCTGCCGCTTCGTCATCGAGACGTTCAACAATTGGCCCGCCGACGAAGACGATGCCGGGGAGTGGGCTCTGCGCGTTGGCGATTTCATCCGCACGTATCGTAAAGCCCAGGGTGGCGCCAAGGAGACTGATCCCCAGGCCAATTGCGAGAAGCCGCCAGCCAATTCGATTCACGTGGAGTCTCCCGAGGTCGCGGAGGGCAAATCAAATGGTTCGTCAGACGTTCCAGAATTGCGGATCTTTATGCGTTGCTGCAATTGAGGATGACACCTCGCCGAAGCGCAACGCTCTAAATAGTTTACACCAAGTTCGCAGATGAGGCCATTCCCACAGCTTCTAAACGTGGAGGGGTGCATCCGCTGAGCGGGGGGGGTCTTTGACGAGCGCCGACGCTGGCAGCGTCGGTGAGTTTTCGACAGGATACTCCGCTCAATGAATAATGCACCGCTTCTATGCTCGCTCGCGGGGGGAGCGCGCCGACGCGAGTCGCGGGACCGTCCTGCGGCGTCTCGATGTCTTCCGTGCGACACATCAGAACCCGCGCGCCATCAATATGAACACAAGTTCAGTACAATCTGACTCGCCCGGTAGACCAAGTCGTGAAACTTCGCAATCATACGCAACGTAGATGTTGCGTACCAGAACTTCCATTCTGCCTATTCTTACATTAGGTCGTTTCCAGATACATTTTCATAAGCATTGTCATAAGAAAGACTTGATGTCCGTTGATGTCAGATTGATACGGCCTCTGTGTCGGAAATCGAATGCACTCAAGTCGCCTATTGTTGCGTCTCCCTTCGCAACAGAGCTTTCCGGACACGCGAAACACCGGCGTCTATTACAGTTGCGAATGCAACAAGTAGTCGGCAGTTAGTCTCGGTGAAGGTCCAGACATGCCGGGAGTCGCGCCGGCCCGAAAGAGATCCCACGTGCCAAAACTGGAAAAACGCCGAGCGGTCGGTAGTGGGGCAATTAGTGTGGGAGGGTTTCTCCGAAACCCTCGTTGACCGGTCTCGAAGGGACCGGCCTACATTCAAATGGAACCATTACCGGGCGGTCGGGTGTCCGGGGTCGACCAACGGGAGCTACCGGTCGGTGGTGATGTAGAGCGGTCGACTGCACACGTCGCAACGGTCGTCGAATTTTCAAGAAGTCAGAGAACCACGAAACACGCGAAAGACACGAAAGACGAAGCAGGATTTCACAGACCCGTTGGCTGGATAATGTTGTGCCTTCGCATTTCCTTCCATTTTACCCGAACGATTCCAGATTTGGCGGGTAAAGTGTGCCGATCTGGAAATGTGCCGAAAAGTAATGGAACAAGTTCTCGGCACTCCTGAGCTGGCTTTCAGCGTGCTCACGGAATTTGACAGTCGCGGCCGAGGCGCTCAATAAATCGACCAGACGCCGGGGGTGACCAGTTCGAGCAGGTGGCCGTCGGGGTCGCGGAAGTAAAGGCTGACTCCGCCCCGGTCCCAGGTCTTCTTTTCTTCGATGGGGATTCCCTCCCGGTTCAGCCACTCCTCCCAGGCGTCGAGCTCGGTGGCGGCGATCGCGAACGCCAGATGTGATTGACCGTTGCCATCATGAGCGCTGACCGGCAGATCGGCGGAGGCCCCCTTCTTGAAGAGGAGCAGAACCTGCTTGCCTTCGACAGACATCGCGCAGAGCCGCTCGATCGACAGGATGAGGTCGAAACCCATCAGTGACTGGTAGAACTTCGCCGAGCGCACCGGGTCTTCCACGTACAGCGCCGTTTCGAGGACGCCGTTCAGTTTTGGCATTGCTGGACTCAAAACATCTGCGGGATCAGCGGTCGCATCGGCGCCCCCCGTCGGCACTCACGCCAAAACCGCCTTCACGACCTCCCCATGCACGTCGGTCAGCCGGTGATACCGTCCCTGGAACTTGTACGTCAGGCGCGTGTGATCGATCCCCAGGCAGTGCAGCATCGTGGCGTGCAAGTCGTGGACGTGGACCGGGTTCTCGGCGATGTTGTAGCAGTAGTCGTCGGTGGCGCCGTACGTCGTGCCCGGCTTGATCCCGCCACCGGCCATCCAAATGGAGAAGCAGCGGGGATGGTGATCGCGGCCGTAGTCGTCGGCGGTCAGCTTTCCCTGGCAATAGACGGTGCGGCCGAACTCCCCCCCCCAGACGACGAGCGTGTCTTCCAGCAGGCCGCGCTGGGCGAGATCCTGAATCAGTGCGGCGGAAGGCTGATCGGTGTCGCGGCATTGACCGGTGATCTGCTTGGGAAGCTTCTGGTGCTGGTCCCAGCCGCGGTGGAAGAGTTGCACGAATCTCACGCCGCGCTCGGCGAGGCGCCGTGCCAGCAGGCAATTGGCGGCGAATGTGCCGGGCTTTCTTGAATCGGGGCCGTACATCTCGAAGATGTGCTCGGGCTCGCTGGAGACGTCGATCAGCTCGGGGACCGAGGTCTGCATCCGAAACGCCATCTCGTATTGCGAGATGCGAGTAGCGATCTCCGGATCGCCCGCTTCTTCGAGCTTGATCTGGTTGAGCTGTGCGAGATCATCGAGGAACCGCCGGCGGGCGGAACTATCGAGGCCGGGGGGATTCGAGAGGTAAAGGACCGGGTCGCCGACCGAACGGAATTTCACCCCCTGGTAGCGCGTGGGGAGAAAACCGCTGCCCCAGAGCCGGTCGTAGAGAGGCTGGTCCATCGGGTTTCCCGTCCCGAGCGAGAGCATCACGACAAACGCGGGCAGATCCTGGTTTTCGCTCCCCAGGCCGTATGACAGCCACGAGCCGATGCTCGGCCGCCCGGCGAGTTGCGCCCCGGTCTGGAAAAACGTCACCGCCGGGTCGTGATTGATCGCCTCGGTGTGCAAGGTTTTGATGAAGCAGAGCCGATCGGCGATCTTCGCCGTGTGCGGGAGCAGCTCGCTGAGCCACGCGCCGCTCTGGCCGTGCTGGGCGAACGCGTACTTGCTGGGGGCGACGGGAAAGCTCGTTTGCGTTGCCGTCATCCCGGTGAGCCGCTGACCGCGGCGGATCGAATCGGGGAGCTCGGTCCCGCGCAGGTCGGCGAGTTTCGGCTTCCAGTCGAACAGATCCAACTGCGACGGAGCGCCGGATTGGAAGAGGTAAATCACCCGTTTGGCTTTGGCGGTGAAATTGGGGAACCCCATCGGACTGCTGGCGCTCTCCTCCCC
>JAGVKR010000817.1 GCA_020050375.1 Planctomycetales bacterium | reverse complement strand
CGGCGCCGCGGGCCGTTCGCCGCGGAGGACCGCGTCGAGCGCCTCGACCAGGTACTCGCGGCGCGGGGCATTGAGGGCGTATCCGAACCCGTATTGGTCGTCGATGGCGCCGCGATAGATCAGGGTCCGGCGCGCATCGAGAACGATCACATCGGTCGAATGCGTGGCCCCCAGAGCCCGCGCGATCGTGCCGTCGCGATCGCGGACATACGGCCCGTTCAGACCGTGAACGCGAATCGATTCATCGACTTCGGCGACCGTCTCCCTGGGGGACGGATTGACGTAGACGAAAGCCACCTGCTGCTTCAGATAGGTCTTTTCCAGCCGACTCAACGTGGGGGCGAACTTGCGACTGAGCGGACAGCTTTTACAGGTGAAGGCCACGACGATCGCCCGATAGTCGCGCAGGTCCGAGAGCTTGCGGGACTTGCCCTTGATGTCGGTGAACGTCACATCGGGTACGAGTCGCCCGACCCCCGACTCGGCGACGGTCATCGACTTCGGTCCCTGTCGCAACGACTCGCCGGTCGATGATTCGCGATTGGCCGGCTCCCCCCCGGCCACGAGCGCTCCGCAGGCCAGCCCGACGCTGCCCAGCAACACCACGCGACGGAACTTCATGTGGATCCTTCCAGACCACAGCCGACGGAAACGCTCGCGAATCGATGACACGAACGTGTGATCGAGGCGCGGCTCCGACGGATGACTGCCCAATGCGGATTCGACTGACAGGAACGATCGTCCTTCGTCGGGAGACGGCGGTGAAGACCGCAGCCCGCACGTCAAAGCAGCCCGGAAACCGGAAAACGCCACAAAGTGCGCGTTCGGCCCGAAAGCCGAAACCACTTTTGAAAGAATTCGGAGTCGCTCGATGTCGTCTCAGACAGGACACCCGATTCTACCAATCCCGCACGCCGAACTGAAGCAAAATCACCGAAACTTTGAGGTGGTTCCGGGAGTTCACAACGGGCGCCGGTCCCACTCCGGCTCGACGAGTTTGATGGTCGTGACGTCGTCGCGCTGCCGCATGCCGCACTTCTCGTACACCTCGTGGGCCCGGGCCAGCTTGTCGGGGTCGAGCGCGACTCCCAGCCCCGGTCCCACGGGGATGGCCATTTTCCCCCCGCGGATCGCCAGTTTCGCTCCCTGTAGAATGTCATCGGCCTCAGGCAGCCACGGATAGGGCGTGTCGCTGGCGAGCGTCAACTGGGGATGTGACGCAGATTCATTCGACCAGCGTGGAGATGTGCGGCTCACGATCGACAAGCGGAAGCACTTTCGGGGCGTAGATCTCGCTGAAGGCCTTGGCCGTGCGGTGGGTTTCCCAGTCCGATTTCTGCTCCCAGCGTTCGACGAGCAGAAATTTTTGGGGATCGGATTCGGAGTGATAGACCTCGAACCGCAGGCACCCCGGCTCCTTGCGGGTCCAGAGGGTCGCCTCGGCGAGGAGCCCGGCGACGGCGCCGATATTCCCCGAATCTTTGACGGTCAGCCAGACGTTGATGCAGAACATGGCGAGAACAGGGGTCGGGAATCAGGGGTCAGGGGTCAGGAATTGTTAGACACGGACCAGCGAGACGGCGATCTTTCCACTAAAGCAGACGTCGATATCGGTTCCCGGCTGACGCCGGCGATTGTGGTAGTCGCCATTGTACACGAGGTGCTCTCCCTCGTCCCGGTAACTGACGGGGAGGGGCGAGGGATCGACCGGGCAGAACACGACCTCGGGATCGGGCGCTCCCGCCGGCAGATGCGGCAGATTGATGTTCCAGAACGTCCCCGGCTCCCAGGGACGGGCCACCAGCTCGCATAAAATCGGTGCAACCCAGCGCGTGGCGCGGGGCCAGTCGAGCGGATCGACTCCCTTCCGATGATAATGCGACACGGCGATTCCCGGACGACCGTGCAGCACCCCCTCGCGCACGGCGGCGACGGTCCCCGACATGTAGACGTCGTCCCCCAGATTTCCCCCATGGTTGATGCCGGCCAGGATCCATTCCGTTTCCGGGGCGATTCGATCGAGACCAAGCCGGACGCAGTCGGCGGGAGTTCCATTGACGACGTATGTGGCGCTGTCGCGACGGCTGATGCGGAGCGGGCTATGCGTCGTCACCCGATGCCCACCCCCCGAATGACATTCGACCGAGGCGACAATCAGCGGTCGGCCGATCGACAGCGACGCGGAGCGCAACGCGGCCAGCCCATCGGCATCGATCCCATCATCATTCGTCAGCAGCAACCTGAGCGGGTCCATGCGTTGGGGATAGCAGACGGCATGGAGGGTGTAAACGGACAGATAGGTTGAGGATTCGGGATTCGGCATTCAGGATTCAGGGGAAGGAGTTCAGGGGTCAGGGAGTCGGTGCGGGATCGGATTCGAGGCCTCGGGATATAATCGACAAATCGATTGTCACTGGGCCGAACATTGCCCGAACCGCTTTCCTCGCGTCGACAGCAGACTGACGCTCCCCCTGACCCCCGAATCCTGAATCCCGAATCCTGAATCCCGAATCCTTTCCGCCCCCCAAGGGGCTTGCCGAATGG
>JAGVKR010000845.1 GCA_020050375.1 Planctomycetales bacterium | reverse complement strand
CTGATTCACGAATGCTATTTTCCCGACGACGAAGCTGAGTGGGCCGACAAGACTGGGCACAGCTTCACCTCGGCGGTCGCGCATCTGGCCAATGACGCCGGCGTCGGTCGGTTGTTTCTCGTTCATGTCGATCCGCAGCGGGCCGACGACGACCCGATCGGAATGGAAACGGCCCGCGGAATTTTTCCGGCGACCGAACTGGCCGAAGATCATTTGGAGATCGAGTTTTGATTGAGAGCGGGTGGTGAAGAATGGCGAGCGGGGGGCGTCAGCCCCCTGAATCATCGCCGCCACAATGGTCAAACGGTGAAGGTGGCGCGACACCGATCCGTTGCAGTTTGATCGAATCTGGAAATGGGAAGACGCCGACGCGTGATAAGATCGCCCGCAAAGACGACACAGATTTCAGACGGCGGCTTGTTCCCCGGCGGGGACGCCGCATGAATCCTCAATCGCCGGCCGAACTGCGCTGCCCGCGATCGGGCGATCCACTCGCACTGCGGAACGAGGGCACGGAAGTCTTCTGTTCAACCTGTGGCACGTCCTGGCCGATCGTCAATGGATATCCGCGGTTTGTGTCCTCCGACCATCTGGCCAGCTTCGGCTTGCAGTGGAACAAGTATGAAGTCGCACACGACGACGAAGACCGCGCCACGTTTCAGGCGAAGACCGGCGTGCTGCTGCACGAATTGCTGGGGCAACGCGTGCTCGATGCCGGTTGTGGTGGAGGACGTTACAGCAAAGTTGCCGGTGAGGCCGGGGCCTTGGTCTTCGGGGCCGATCACACCACCGCCGTCGACAAGGCGTCGCAGTTGTGCGGTCATCTTCCAAACGTTCGGTTCGTGCAGGCCGATTTGAAGCATCTCCCCTTTGAGCCGCAATCGTTCGATTTCGTTTTCTCGATCGGCGTGATGCACCACGACGTGCGGACCCGCAACGTGTTCGACGCGGTCGCCCGCATGGTCAAGCCGGGGGGGCGGTATGCCGTCTGGCTCTATCGCCGGAACCAGTGGTGGCAGGAACGGCTCAACGACGCCCTCCGCCGGCGGACGACGCGAATGAAGCCGGAGCGACTTGAACGCTATTGCCGGTTCGGCGCCTGGCTCGGCGGATTGCCGGTGCTCAACAAGACGCTGAACAAGATCGTCAATTTCAGCGCCCACCCCAACTGGGAGAACCGCGTCTGCGACACGTTCGACTGGTTCGCACCCGAATATCAGTACCACCACACCGTCGAGGAATTGTCGGGATGGTTCCGCGAAGCGGGGTTCGACAACCTGCAAGTGCTGCCGCCGGAAAAGAGCGGCCGCTTCTATCGCTGGACGTACGAGCACAATCTGCTGATCGGCAGCGGCGTGAATGTGGTCGGACGGAAATGTCCCTGAACGGCCAGCCCCGGTTCGTCAGAACCTGTGAAAGTTTTGACTGAAATCGTCGGTCGCTTGCAATTCGTAGACAACAATTCGAGTGGACTGAAGTCCACACTACAACTTCCATACGCGTTCAATCGTGCCAACTGCCGGCGAGTGCGGCAAGCGTGATCGCGGCTGTTTCGATCCGAAGAATCCGCGGCCCCAGCCCGACGAGCTTCGCACCGTGCTCGACGGCCAGCGCGAGCTCGTCGGCCGTCAACCCGCCTTCCGGACCGACGGCGACAATTCGCGGGCGAAATCGCTCGCCCCCATCGACTGTCGGTGGTTCTCCCGACGGATCGGCGATCCACGCACCCCCCGAAGCCATCTCCGTCTCGACCATCTCGCGCCAGGCGATCGGCGCCGTGAGCTCCAACAGCCGGCTCCGTCCGCACTGTTTGCTGGCTTCGACGATCGTCCGGCGGAGACGTTCCAGCTTGCTGTCGCCTGGATTCACTACGCTTCGGGCCGTGACCAGCGGGATCAGCCGCGCAACGCCCAGCTCGGTCGCCTTTTCGACGAGCCAGTCAAAGCGCTCGCCCTTCGGAACCGCAGTGGCCAGAATCAGGGAGTGCTCGGGCGACTCAGGCGCCGCGAAGCGTTCCACGATGGTCAACTCAACGACGCCCGGGGCGATCGCGTCGATGCGTGCGCGGGCCTCTGCGCCGCGGCCGTCGAACAAGGTCACTTCGTCTCCCGCGGCAAGACGCATCACCCGGCTGAGATGGTGTGCCTCGGGACCAGCGAGCCGGATCGCCGTCGAATCGAACGGCTGCGGGATATAGAAGCGACGGGCCATGGGACGCAAATATGGCAAGCTGTGATGGAAACGTATCTTAGGTGCGGTCGCCGAAAGGAATTCGCCCCGCCGGGCTTCGCCTCTTCGCGTGTCGCAAAATCGCGTCGCATCCTCTTTTGCGACAGACGTTTGCCGTGTTTCTGGTCAATCCAGCGGGGCCTGGTGATGCGATCCGGGCCGATTTGACGATTATAACAGAGTCCCGCCTCCTCAGGAGTCTTTACGCACCATGTACACCCAGCACTTCGGTCTCACGGAAACCCCCTTCGCCAACACGCTCGATCCGCACTGGTTCTTTCAGAGCCCGGGGCACGAAGAGGCTCTCGCGCGACTGATGTTTCTCGTCGAGCAGCGCCGCCGCTGCGGCGTGTTGCTCGGGCCCGCGGGAACCGGGAAGTCGCTCGTCCTGCAGGTGTTGCTGGCCGAAGCGCGGCGGATTCCGTGCGAAATCGTGCTGGTCGATCTGCTCGGACGGAGCGGTCGCGAAATGGTCTGGGAAACGCTCGCGGCTCTGGGTTTGGCGCCGCAGAGCGAAGATTCACCCCGGCTTTTGTGGCGGATGCTGGCCGACCACCTGACAACCAATCGCTACATCCAGACGCCGACGGTCCTCTGCTTCGATCACGTCGACCGTGCCGAATCGGATTGCCTGATTTCGATCGAACGCCTGTACCACACGGCGGCCGCCGAGACCGGGGTGACCCTGCTCCTGAGCGCGCGCGACGGTCGCCTCTCGCGGCTGACACAAACGCTGCCGTCGATTGCCGACCTGCATGTCGAATTGCCACCGCTCGATCGCGACCAGACCGAGCTCTACGTGGAAACGCTGCTCGCCCGGGCCGGTGCGACGCGGATGGTTTTCGAGCCGGATGCTTACGACCGGATGTTCACCGACACGCGCGGCATTCCGCGCGACATCAACCGATTGTGCGATCTGGCGCTGGTGGCGGGGATGGCGGAAGGTGTGCCGCGCGTGACGGAGTCGATCGTCGCCGCCGCCGCCGAGCAGTTGCACCCGCTGCGCCTCAAAGGACCGGTCTTTCAATCTCGTCGCCGTGCCACGGCGGAGATCTGAGCGACGAATTGTTCGCCCGTGTCTCGCGCTTCGGACATGTCCTAACAAACGCAGCCACCACCCCGACCGCGCGGGCGGGAGGAAGTTGCCTCCCGAATCTGCCTCATTCCGGGCGGAAAATGTTTGCTTTTTGCGCGCTCCGAGGCGTAGACTGACCCACGTCATGTCCTCGGTTCAACGCTCGGTAGATCGGTTCCGATTTGCCGGTCGTATCCCACGCGAAACGATTCATTCGACTCGTTTCGCCGGAGCGCTCACATGGAAACACTCAACGAGATTCTGCGATTGAAGACGGAAGTGCCGCTCGTCACCGTCGAGGAGCACAACACCGCGCTCGAGGCCGTGCATCTGATGAATGAGCATGGCATTGGAGCGCTCATTGTCACCCGCGACGGGCGGATGACGGGCATCTTCACGGAGCGCGACGTGCTCCGCCGCGTGGTGGGCGCAGATCAGTCCCCGGCGGGCGTCACAGTGGCCGACGTGATGACCACGCGGGTTGTCTGTTGCACCCCGACGACGACGATCGAAGAGGCCCGCACGCTGATGAAGAATCGGCGGATCCGGCACCTGCCGATCCTCGACACCGAGGGAGACGTCGTCGGCCTGATCTCAATCGGCGACCTGAACGCGTTCCTCACCAGTCACCACGAAGTGACGATCCACTACCTGCATGAGTATCTGCACGGCAGGGTGTGAATCGTCATTAAATGTCATAGTACATCGCAAACTCGAACGGGTGCGGACGCTGCCGCAGGGCTTCGACTTCGTGTTCGGTCTTGTACCAGATCCACGTGTCGATCACATCTTCGGTAAAGACGTCGCCGCGCAGCAAAAATTCGTGATCTTCACGCAGCGCCTCGAGCGCGGCCTCGAGTGAAACCGGCGGCTGTCTGTAGCGGGCCAGTTCTTCGGGAACCAGGTCGTACATGTCCTTGTCGAGCGGCGCGCCGGGATCGATCCGGTTCTGAATTCCGTCGATGGCCGCCATCAGCAGAGCCGCGAACGCCAGGTACCCGTTCGACGACGAATCGGGGAGCCGGAACTCGAACCGCTTCCCGGCGGGGCTGGGGCTGTAGACCGGGATGCGGATCGCTGCCGAACGGTTGCGGCTGCTGTAGGTGAGATTCACCGGCGCCTCGAATCCCGGGACCAGGCGCTTGTAACTGTTGGTGGTCGGGCAGCAGAACGCCATCAGCGCCGGCGCGTGCTTCAGAACGCCCCCGATCGCGTGCAGAGCCATCGGGCTGAGGCCCGCGTAACCGCTGCCGGCAAAGAGCGGCTCGTTGTTCTTCCACATCGAGAGATGGACGTGCAATCCCGAGCCGTTGTCGTTCCAGAGCGGTTTCGGCATGAACGTCGCCGTTTTGCCGTGCCGCGCGGCGACGTTTTTCACGACGTACTTGTACAGGCAGAGCTTGTCAGCCATCCGCACCAGCGGCTGGTACTTCATGTCGATCTCGCACTGGCCCCCCGAGGCGATTTCGTGGTGCTGCGATTCGACGTCGACGCCGCAATCGATCAGCGTCAGCATCATTTCGGTCCGCAGGTCCTGCAAAGTGTCGGCCGGCGGGACGGGAAAGTAGCCCTCCTTGTGGCGGATCTTGTAGCCCGAATTTCCCTGTGGCTCCTGGCGCCCGCGATTCCATTCCCCCTCGAAGCTGTCGACGTGGTAGTAGGACTCGTGTTCGTTCTGGTCGAACCGCACGTCGTCGAAGACGAAGAACTCGGCCTCGGCCCCGAACTGGGCTGCGTCGGCCAGGCCCGTCGACTTCATGTAGTTCTCGGCCTTGCGGGCGACGTTGCGCGGGTCTTTGGGATAATCGGCTCGCGTCACGGGATCCTGAATGTTGCACGTGATTGCCAGCGTGCTCTTCATGAACGGATCGATGATCGCCGTGTCCGCCTGCGGAACGACGAGCATGTCGCTCTCGTTGATCGCCTTCCACCCGCGGATCGGCGAACCGTTGAACCCCAGTCCGTCCTCGAAGCATTCTTCGGTGAGCGCCTGGAGTGGAATCGTGAAATGCTTCTGCGTGCCGGGGAAATCCATGAAACGCAGATCGACAGCTTTGATTTCCTTCTCGCGGCACAACGCGAGAACTTTCGCGGGAGTCATGACGAGCGCTGCCAAGGTAGGGGTCAGGGTCGGGCGTTAGGGGTCAGGGAGACGGAGAGAATGAGAGTGGGGGAGTACGGGAGTGGAGAAGTGAAATAAACTGCACTCTCCGCGCCACCCCCCTACTCCGTCACACCCACTCGCCTTCGTTCCCCTCCCACCATTCAGCCTCTCACTATATGATCTCCCTGCGAACTCTGCGCCTCTGTGCCACAATTTTTTACTCTGCCTCAAAAATCGGCAACTATGCCAAGTTTCGTGATATTGACGCACGATTGGCCATCCCTGCACTGGGATTTCATGCTCGAAAAGCAGGCGGACCTGCGCACATGGCGGCTATTGCAGCCCGCCGCCGCGGGGTCTGAGATTCCGGCCGAGGCGCTCCCCCCCCACCGGCTCTCGTACCTCGACTACGAAGGCCCGGTCAGCGGAAACCGCGGCAAGGTCGTTCGCTGGGATGCTGGCCAGTACGTTTCCGTCGTCGATCGCGAAGAATGCGTCGAAGTCGAGCTGCACGGAGAACGGCTGAACGGTCGCGCGGTTTTGCGGCGAGCTGCGGATGGCCGCGGCTGGAGCTTCTATTTCACCGCGTCTTCGTCGGTCTCGCCCGCCTGAGACTCGAGCGCCCGCTTTTGAGCCGTTCGCGCGACGGCTTTGGCCTGCCGGCGACCCGCGACCCGCAGTTCCCCCGGCAGAAGCTCGACCGCTTCCAGCACGGCCCGATCGGAAGACTCTTCGGCCGAGACGGCGTCGTCGAGCGAAACGATAAGAACGTCGCCACTCGCGGATTGTTTCCACTGCATTCGCCAGCCGCTGTCATTCATCGACTCGACAAACCGGCCGACGACCTCTTCGAGCGGAATGGGGATCAGCCCCGCGCTCAGCGTTTGGATCTCGATTGCCAGCTCATTCGGGCTGGCCACCCAGACTTTCAAGCGACCGCTGATCACCCCCGACCAGGCTCCCCGGTGCGTGCGAAAGGCGATCAAAACGCCGTCTTTTTCGAGTTTGACGCGGGGATCGGCGACGTCGGCCGGGAGCCATTCGGCATACTTGACGGGCAGCTCTTCCGCCAGCCAACTGTTGATCGCCTGCTCGGAGAATTCCTGCGACCAGCGCTCTTCGTTGCGGATCTCGTTGACGAGCTGCAGCGTCGCTTTGACGAACTGCTCAGCTTGCCGGCCGCGCTCGTCGGGAGAAATGTGGGGCAGCAGGGCGGCCCGATAGAACCCCGGCTGATGCGTGAGCAACCAGACAGCCCCCCCGGCGAGAGCGGCCAGACTGGTCACCAGCCCCACCGAGATCACTGCGCGCTTCCGGTTCATGACACGTCGCTTTCGACCGAACACGGTCGCTCAGAGCGCCCCGCCGCCACAGCGCGCGGAATCCTACGCCGGGAGGTATTTTGGGTCAAGATGAACCGGAGGCAGCAAAAAAAATGACGAATGTGGAAATCCGAATGTCTAAAGAAATCCGAAAGGAAGAAAAGACGAATGACCGGACCTTTTGCTACGTTTTCGAGCTTTCCCTTTTGTCTTTCCTTCGACATTTGAGTTTCGTCGCTCGGGCTTCCTTCGAAATTCTGATTTCGACATTCGTCATTCACTTCCGGGCGTGTTTCTCGAAAAACTCCCACATCAGGTCGTTGGCCAAGATGTTGAGCGTCGATTTGCCGAGAAACAACAGCGACGGCTTGCGCCCGGGCCAGGTGTGGCCGGCCCCTTCAATGCGATAGAGGACCACTTCGGCTCCCGCCTTGCCCGGCCCGTACAAGCTCCGCGTCACTTTCGTGCCGTCATCGACCTTGCTGTCGAGCGACGTGACGATCGGCTCGCGGGGACATCCATTGGCGCCGACCCAGTTGTCGATCGAGTGCTTGACCGAGAAGAAGTGAATTTGCGACACGCTCCGCTCCCCCTGGCCGCCGTCGAAGGGAGCGAACCTGTCGTCGGTCCCGTGAAAATGCATCACCGAGACGGGGCGCGAGGGCTTGCACGTTTCGGTCCCCATCGGCCCGGCCACCGGGGCGATCGCCGCAATTCGGTCCGATAGTTCAGCCGCCAGTCGATACGCCACCAACCCGCCGTTCGACATTCCGGTCGCATAAACGCGACGGGAGTCGATCCGCGCCACTCCGGCCAGATCGTCGAGCACCGCGCGGACGAACCCCACGTCGTCAATGTTTTGTCGTTGAGCATATCCGCAACAATTGCCGGCGTTCCAGGTGTACGCGCCCTCTTTGAGGCCGGTGCCGTTGGGATAGACGGCGATGAATCCCGCCTGATCGGCTTTGTCGCTCAGGCCGCAGAAGTGCACCATCTGCGCCGCGTTGCTCAGCCCGCCATGAAACGCCAGGACAACTGCCGCCGCTTTCGTCCCCTCATACGCCGCCGGAACATGCACGAGATAATCGCGCTCGAGGCCCCCGACCGTCAAAACGCGGCGATGATCGCCCGGTGCCAGTCTTGTCTTGTCGTCAGCCATCAGAGTCATGCCGATGAGCACCCAGAGCATTGGATTGAACCTCGGATGGCATCGTGATTCGCGCTCGATTCGCG
Organism: Planctomycetales bacterium; assembly: GCA_020050375.1. Classification (GTDB taxonomy): domain Bacteria; phylum Planctomycetota; class Planctomycetia; order Planctomycetales; family Planctomycetaceae; genus SIAF01. The sequence goes on along the minus strand of JAGVKR010000845.1, from coordinate 175 downwards.
GCCGAACGGAACGGTTGCGCGATTTCCGCGCCGCTCGCGGCGATCACGCCCCCGTTCTTCGGTTCGGACGCTTTCCCCTTTTAGCCCACATTGCGCACCATTTTCGGGAGGAAAGCGACTCCTGAGTGTTTAAGTGATTGTATGAACGGTCACTCGAACACAAGCAGGAGGCGCG
>JAGVKR010000748.1 GCA_020050375.1 Planctomycetales bacterium | reverse complement strand
GCGCCACCGGACCGCCATAGGCGAAACCATCGACCAGGAACTGCACGCTGCCGGTCGGCGTGCCACCAGCGGAACCGACGGTCGCCGTGAGCAGCACCGGGACATTGGTGATGGTGACGGGACTGGAGGAGGTCAGAGTGGTGGTCGTCGGCACGGTGACTCGGGTCACCGGCATGACAGCGGAAAATTCGGACGTGCCGCGAACGGGGTGAGTGGCCGTCGCGGAAAGGAACTGGCCGGCGATGCTCGAATCCGCCGCGAAGGAGAAGGAGAAGTTGGCGTTGCCCGTGTTATCGGTCGTTACCGCTGCCGAACCGACGAAGCGTTCGCCCTCGCCGTGGCCGGAAGGATCGCCCGCCGTATTGGCGAAGAACTCCACGATGAAGGTGGTGTTGCGCCGGCTGCGCAGGGTGCCCTCGACCGTGACGACGTTGCCCGACAGCGTGGCGGAAGTCAACACCGGGAAGTTCTGCAAGCCATTCGGTCCTTGATCGTTGTCGGCCGCATCGTTGGGCGTCACGCCGTCGCCCGCCAGGTCGATGCCGAGGCCAGCGTTGTCGAAAATCGAGTTCCGGCTGATGAAGTTCCTCCGGCCGGCGACGATCACCACGCCGGCGCTGCCGGTTTCCGAAATCGTATTCTCGACAACTTGATTGCCGGAGCCGGTGATTTCGATTCCGATCCCCACTCCTCCGCCAACCTGATTCCCCTCAAATCGATTGTTGTTCCCCGATGCACGGGAATCCCCCGCTCCGTTTGGGAGCCTGCCATTCTCAACGTCTTTGCCAATCTTGTTGTTCTGGAAAATAGTGTTATTGGTAGTGCCATCTACACCGTAAAACCTGTTGCCCGAAAGCACGTTACCTTGAGTTTTGTCCGCACCTCCCACCGAATTATTACTTGCGTCTCCTTGAAATAGGATGCCGCTCCGGTCATTCCCCAGGGCAGTCGTGCCCTTCTTGTCGGTCCCGATCAGGTTCCCCTCAATACGAGTCTCGGTGGAATTCCAAACGCGGATGCCGTCAATTCCATTCGCGGAAATGACATTGCCCGGTGCCAGCCCAGGTTGCACGACCGTGCCCCCGATCAAGTGATCCCCGCCGCCGAAAATCGAAATCCCGTTCGCAGTGTTGCCGAGTCGGGCTTGGCCATCCGCAGAGGTGCCGATCAGATTGCTCTCAACCAGGACTTGCATCGAATCAACGATACTAGCGCCGTTTCCTCCATTGCCGGAAATAACATTTCCTTGCAGCGGGTGTTCCCCGCCGATGACAGTAAACTCATTGTTGCCGAGACTGATCCCATCGCCGGAATTCGGGAGCTTTCCCGCACCGGTGACATCCACGCCAATATAGTTGCCCTGGATCCGCGTGCCTTCCACAGGGAATATGGTGCCGATGATGCTGATTCCGGCACCCAGGTTGCCGGAAATCAGGTTGCCCGGCGCGCTGCCGATGCCGGGTGCCTGTCTGCCAATTTGGGTCCCGGACGCGTCCACGATCCGGACGCCGATTGATCGATTGCCCAGAGAGACGCCTTCGTCGTCCTTGGCCCTCATGCCGGCGGCATCAGTCCCGATGTAGTTGCCGAGGATTTCATTACCACCCGCCTTGCGGCCCTCAATCCGCACACCGGCGCCGGTGTTCGCGGAAATGATGTTGCGCGCCGCCGAGTCCTGGCCGCCGATGACGTTGTTGGGCGCATCAGAGATGAAGACGCCGTTTTCATCTCTTGGATCACCTGCCGACATCGTCCCGTTCGGCAGGGCGCCGATGCCGTCGATCTTCAGACCGATGAAATTGCCCAGGATCTGGTTGCTGTCCGATTCCTCTTTCGAGATGGAGATGCCGTTGTTCGCATTGCCCGAAATGACGTTGCGGGCGCCGGCTGCCGTTCCACCGATGATATTCCCACGGGATGAGGTAATGGCAATGCCATCACGGCCGTTGGGAACTGCCCTGGTTCCGGTCGCATCGGTGCCGATCAAATTGCCCTGAATGACGTTCTCGGCCGGCAAGATTCGCGTGCCCGTAATGTTAATTCCCTGTAATACGTTGCCGGAGATCAGGTTCCCCGCACCCGGTTGCGTCCCGCCGATCACTGTCCGGTGGGCGCCACCATCAATGTCGATCCCGAACGAATTGCCCAGCGAGTTGGCCCCGGAGGCGTCCGTCCCGATGTAATTGCCGCTGATGCGATTATCTTGCGAACGAAACCCGACGATGGAAACGCCTATCAAACCGAGCAACGGCCGCGTATTGCCGGAAATGAGGTTTCGATCAGCTGGGCTGGTTCCACCGATGACGTTGCGCGGCGAGTTTGCGATCGTAATCCCGGCGTTGTTACTCCGGCCGACAAAACCTGAAGCGTCAGTCCCGATGAAATTGCCGGCAACGGTGTTGCCACCCTTGCCCTCGATCGTGATGCCATCCTCGAAACGATTGATGACCAGCCCACGAATCGTGCTGCCCCGGCTCTCGACGACCAGTCCTTTTGCAAGTTTGTCTTGTCCGTCCAGCTCGATCAGGAGTACCGCATCGTTGCCTTCAACCTGGGTGTTTGCATTCGCGCCAGGCTGCGAATAGCCGTCGATCACCACGGCGTCCGTGATGGTCGGCAGCGCTGTCTTGAGGTCGATGGTGTGAACGCCTTGTCCCGGTATGTTAAACTCGATGGTATCGAGTACGCCCTTGGTTGCGTTGGAGTCCAGGATCGCCCGGCGCAACGATCCCTTGCCAGCGTCATCCGTGTTGGTCACCGTCAGCACGGCGAGAACGACACGCTCTTCCAACTCCTCAACGACGGGACGAAATGAGTGCCGCCTCGGACGTTCAATTCGAGTCAATTTCGTGCGACCGAACAATTCGTCCAACCAAGTGTGCCAGGAGAGGAACATGCGAGTCTCCGTGGGGATTGAAAAACAATACTCCGGTCAAGCCCGAAAAAAAGAATAGCGTCCTTGGGCCTCGGACGGCTTCCCTAGCGCGATTCCGGATCGCGTTCCAGTCGCTTCAGCGCGCCCTGAGCATGCTGGGTGGGCAAGGCATAGGGCGATCCCTGAGCTAGTTCGGTCAGCATCTTCCGAGATTGAGCTGACCCGACCTGTTCGAGAACCTGAATCGCCCGAAGGATTCGCAATTCCTCTCCGCTGGGCAACCGCCCTCGAATATCGCCGAGGACCTGTTCAATCCGGTTACGAATATCGAGAGGCGGCTTTGCGTGAAGCGCGGAATGGAGTACAGGTTCGATCCCCCGGCCGGCTTCCCGTAGTTCCTTGGCGGCTGCTTCGCGGACTTCAAAACGCGCATCCGCCAGTTGGATCAAAAGCTGATTGGTCCGTTTCTCTTCCGGCCGGATGAAACGCTTCAAGCGCACCTGAAAATAGGGAAGGCTGCGCTGTGGGGCGGATGCCAGTTTCCAGATGGCGCGGTAGGCGCCGGCCGCATCTTCCTTGAGAAGATCGTCCCACCACAGGTCGAGTTGCTTGAGGCCGATCTCCTCGATTCCAAGTTCCGAGTTGCCAAGATAGACTGGCATGTGCCAGAGCCAGACCCCACCTCTGGAGCTACTCGTTGCCAGATATTTGCCTCTGGGCGAGAAGGTAATTACCCAAGGATATTCTGGCTCGAGTAGAACCAGTATTTCCTTGCCAGTTACGAGTTCCCAAAGACTGGCTCGGTAATCTGCCTTCTTGGCCAATTCGCCGCCACCACCCATGATTCCGCGAAAATGACAATAGGATCCGTATCCGGAAGCGAAGACCATTCCGTCCGGTGAAAAAGTTACTGCACAACCGCGCAAAGCGATCTTCCGCCCTTCGTCGCCCACCGTTGAGTCGAACAACGATAAGGCATCCCTTCCGTTGATAACAAGTCGGCCAGCTTCAGTTGGATCGGGCTGGATATCCGGAAGCAAAGCCCCCGCCGCGATCGTCCGGCCATCAGCTGAGAAGGCGGCTGCAAACCCTTTGTTCGCGTATTTGCGAAGGTGTTGCCCGCTTTCCACGTCCCACAGACGCAGATGATCCGCCCAGTCGCTGATCAGGACGTTGCCTCTGGGCAGCTTGATTGGCTCGTCCGTCAGGCCGCCGGACACCAGCTGCTTGCCGTCCGGCGAAAAGGCCACCGAAGTCACCCGGTTGCCGTGCCCCAGCAATTGCCGTAGTTCCTTGCCCGTGGCCACGTCCCACAGACGAATGGTCTTGTCGTAACTCCCCGAGGCCAGGAGCTTG
>JAGVKR010000547.1 GCA_020050375.1 Planctomycetales bacterium | reverse complement strand
TGGTAGTCACAACTGAACATCTTCAGCGAGTAGAGCCGACCGGGCTCGAGCTTTTTGACGGTCTGCGAAAACGTGTTCGGACCCTTTGCGCTCCGCTTCATCCAGAGGAATGTGTCGCCGATGTGATCTGGGTCGGCCGGGCGCCCCAAACCCATGTAGCGTCCCTCGATGCGACCGTAGCGCGGAAAGCTCTTCGCCTGGATGCTTCCCTCCTCGGCCGGATGAAGCGTCCAGTCGTCGAGCCCTTTCTCGAAATCCGCATTCTGGATGTGCGGCAAAAAAAGCGGATCCCGAGTCAACGTCTCTGTTTTGCCTTCGAGGCCGTAGTGGCGGTAGAGCTTGCCTGCGAAGCGAACTTGATACGGCCTTCGACTTGCACCTGAAGTTGATGTTTCCCGGCCGGGATGTTTCGCACAGCTTCAAAGGGACGGGGGGCAGCGATCGGGTTCCGAAAGACGGCCAGAGGCTCCCCCGCATCATCGAGCTTGAGCGAAATCGTCCCCGCTCCGCGGCAAACGGCCGTCACGAAGATCCAGCCGTCCCGCGGGCGCTGGAACGCAAAGCTCCCGCCCGGCTGCGTGATATCGGCGACCTCGAGCAACTCCGCCACCAGATTGTTCAGCCGCTTCTCGCCCGAAAAGATCACTCGCGAGTCGGCGTTCGCGACCGAGGCAACGGCCAGCACGAAGCAGAAGAACAGAGCGAACGGGTCAAATCGCATCAGGGGCGGCTTCTCCATTGTTGTGAGCGTGCCATCAGTCGCGATGCGCTAGCCCAGAATTTCGGCGATCGGCTGCCCCCCGTGAGCAATGGCGACCGGCCGGTCGTTGTCGTACACCTTCATGTCCGGATCGATCCCCAGCAGATGATAGATCGTCGCGCAGATGTCACTCGTGCTGACCGGGCGGTCTTTGACGTAGGCGGCATGGGCGTCGGTGGCGCCGTGCACGGTACCACCACGAATCCCCGCTCCGGCAAACAATACGCTGTAGCCGTAGCTCCAGTGATCGCGGCCGGCATTCTTGTTGATCTGCGGCGTGCGACCCATGTCGCTCATGACGACGACCAGCGTCTCATCCAGCAGCCCGTGCGAGTCCAGATCCTCGAGGAGCGCGCTGTACGTGAGATCGAGAGACGGCAATGCGCCGCGGAGCCAGTTGAAGTTGTCGGCGTGGGTGTCCCACGAATTATCACCCGGGAAGTCCCAGGTGACGTTGATAAAGCGAACTCCGGTTTCGACCAGTCGGCGAGCGATGAGGGCGCAGGAGCCGAACAGCGTGCGGTCGTAACGGTCGCGCAGCTTGGGTTCGGCCGTGCTCAGGTCGAAGGCGCTTTTGAGCTTCGTCGAAGTCAACAGGTCGAGAGCCCGCCGCTGGATGCGGTCGACGTCGTTGAGTCCGCCCCGCGCTTCCAGCCGGCCCTGGTTGCGATTGAACTGCTGCAGCAGCCCCTCGCGCTTTTCCAGGGCGTCCAGCGTGATCCCATCGGCCAGCCGGGTGTTGCGGGAGAGAAACGGCTCGCCTTCGAGGACCTTCATTTTTCCAATCGTGCGGTGTTTCGTCTTGTCGAATTCGGAGAACAGCGGGTCGAAGCGCTTCCCGAGAAAGCCGGCATACGGCCCGGGATAACGCACGGTTCCGCCGGCATTCCCGGCCCCCGCGTAGTTGGGCAGGTAGACGTAGTCGGGCAAATCCTTCGACGCCGGACGGAGGTGCTCGCAGACCGACCCCATGCTGGGGGGATAGGTGTCTTTTGTGCTGGTGATGTCGGCCAGCGCGATCTCGTGACCGGTGTAGCTGGGGAGCGGGTTGTGGCAACCTGCCTTGTGGTTCACCGAGCGGACGATGGCGGACTTATGCATCCACTGGGCCGACAGCGGCAGCAATTCGCCGATCTGAATGCCGGCGACATTCGTATCGATCGGTTTGAACTCGCCGCGGATTTTTTCCGGGGCGTTGGGCTTCAGGTCGTACATGTCTTGCGTCGGCGCGCCGCCGAGCAGATAGAGCAGGATCACGCTCTTGGCCTTGCCCGGCCGGACCAGCTTGCTCTCTTCGATCGCAAAGAGGCTCGGCAGATTGAAGGCCCCGCCCAAAAGAGAGAGCGCTCCGGCCTTGAGAGTTTCGCGGCGGGTCATCCCGTCACAAAGACGTCGTCGGCTCCCTAACATGGTGATCATGGAACATCCCTCAATGCCGAAACAGGAACTCATTGGTATTGAGCAGCGCCCAGTGGATATCTTCCCACGCCGCGCGCTTGTCGCTGGCGCTGGCGACGTGCTCGAGAGCCGCGCGAACTTCATCCGCCAGCGGCGGCCGCGACAGGGTCGCCAGGAACAGCTCCGTCGCAATGTCGGCATCGGGGACTTTGCCCGCCAGGAGCCGGCCGATCCGACCATCCGGCGCGCGGAGCTTGGCGAGAACGAACTCGCCGTTCTTCATTTCGAGCGCCCGAGCCAGGTTGACGTCCCCCTCACGTTCGCATTCGCAGGCCGCTTCGCGGGCCGGCTGCCCGAATGCTTTCAGGAACGGGTGGCGATCCCACGACGCGTACCGGCCCCCGGTGAAAATGACCTGCCCGTCGGGGAGCTGGACAGCCCGCGTCCCCGGTGGAAATCCGGTGAACTCTTCCGGCGCTCCGGTGGCGGCGCAGATCGCATCCAGCAGCAATTCCGCCGTCAATCGCTTCCGCCGGACAAGGGCGTGCGAAAAATACTTTTCGTCCTCCGGATTCGCCGGGTTGGCATGGGCGCTGAGCTGATACGTTCGCGAGTTGGCGATGGTCCGCACGACGTGTTTCACGTCGAAGTTGTTTTCGACGAGCTCACGGGCCAGTGTCTCCAGCAGCGCATCGTTGGCAGACGGGTTCGAGTCGCGGAAGTCGTCCGGCGGATCGACAATCCCCCGGCCAAGCAGGTGAAACCAGATGCGATTGACGGTCGCCCGGGCAAAGTGCGGATTCTCCGGCGAAGTGACCTGCTGCGCGAGTGCCGCGCGGCGGTCGGCGCCTGGTGCAATCGACGGTGCGGGCATGCCCAGCACCTTGGGAGCCATCGGTTGCCCGGACTGCGGGTGGTTGACTTCTCCGCTGCCGGCGGAATAGATCACAAGCGCGTTTTCCCGCAACTGCCAGGGATACGGCTGCGGGGGGCTTCCGGGACGCACTGGGTCGGGTTTCGCCTTGAGCTGAGCGAACCACGCCGCCATGTGATAATAATCGTTCTGCGTCCAGCGCTCGAACGGATGATTGTGACATTTGGCGCATTGCAAACGGACGCCGAAGAAGAGCTGCGCCGTGCTTTCAGCCAGGCTCTGCGCCTCCTGGACGACCGGCTTGCCGTTGTCGTACGGTCCGCGATAATAGTTGGCGGGGGGATTGGCAAACGTGCTGCCGCCGGCCGTCAGAAGTTCAGAGACGACTTCGTTCCACGGCGTGTTTCGTTCGATATGGCTCCGCAGCCACTGACGGTAGGCATGGCTCCCTTTGATCTGAATCGTCAACCGGTTGGAGCGCAAGACGTCGAGCCATTTGTACGCCATGAAGTCGGCGAACTCGGGACGATCCAGAAGTTGATCGATCAATCGGGGCCGCTTGTCGGACGCAGCCGCGGACAGGAAGGCGAGAACTTCGTCCGGCGTCGGCAGAATGCCGCAAAGATCGAGGAATGCCCGTCGAACGAATTCCTGATCGGTGCAAAGCTCCGCCGGGAGGATGTTCAGCATCTTGAGCTTTGCAAACACGTGACGATCGACGTCGTTAAGCTCCGGTGGATCGGACCAGACAAAGCCGGATTGCGGCTCCAGATACGTCAGGCGGGCGCACTCGATGATGTCGAGATAGCGGCACAGGACGGCGGCCTCGCCCGTCTGCTTCAGTTCGACCAGGCCATTCGCGTCGACGGCGGCGATGCTGTCGTCGCTGCTGCTGAAGGCGGTCAATCGAGTGACGTCGCGGACGCTGCCGTCTGCAAAGTGGGCCAGCACGACCAGTTGCTGCCAGCGGGCCGGCGCCATTTGGACTCTGTTGCCCGGGAGAACTTCCACTTTTGTGAGGGCCGGTAAATTAACGGAGTCGTCGCGCAGCCCGTCGACCAGCCACGCGCGAACCATTTCCTGGGGGACCGTGTTCGGCGAGAGCAGCCGCGGCCCCCCCGCGTGAGCCACCAGCCCGATTCCCTTTTTCAGAATCAGGCTTTCCTCCCCATTGAATCGGTTCGTTCGGCGCCCCGAGGCGGAATGAGTCAACTCGAGGTAGTCGGCGGCCGGGTCGTAACCGCGCAGGCTCAGCTTGAACCCGCCCCGTCCACTGGGAATGCCGTGACACGCGCCCGCATTGCAGCCCGCGACATTGAGGGCCGCGACGAGCTCGTGACGAAAGCTCACGGGCTGCATTTTGTCGAAATCTGTGACGATGACGGGGACTCGCGTCGTTCGCTCTCCCGCCTGAATGACCAGTGCTGTTTCGCCGTTCGCATGGGATTGCAATAACCCGCCGCGGCCAAGTTTTATGACATCGGGGCGTTCCACCTGCATTTGGCAGAAACTCGTCAGGTCGCGCTCGCTGCCGTCGCTGTAGCGTCCGGTGACGAGAACCTGTCGCATGGCGCGCGGCCCGGCCAGGCGGATTGTTTCGGGCTGAACATCGAGAGAAACCGGCTGGCCAATGTAAGCAAGCTGCTCGGCCGGATTCGCGGGACGCGCGGCATCAGCCGGAGTTGCCGCCGTCATGAAGAATGCGGCAGCGAACAGCAGTTTGCTCGTCAGAACCTTCATTGCGGAGACCTGCAACGCCCCGAAGAAATCCGTCGGTTGGATGTATGTATTCCACGAATGGCACATCGTCGCCGTCCTGCCAGCCGCTTTACGCAATCGTAATTGCTGATGGGTGCTGTGTCGAGCGACGTCTTTGATATGCCAGGCGATGCAGGGAAATCGCCACACCCTGCCAGCGTGACCGGCAAAGTCAGAATCGACCATCTCGTTCTTCGAAACGAGTCGGACGGTTCAGCGTCGCGCCACCACGCAAGACCCAAGCAATGGAAACCATTGCTATTTTCAATCACTTTTCGCCGGCGAGCGATTCGAAGTAGCGTTCGATGGCTTTGCGGTATTGCTCGGGGGGCAGGTTGCCGCGCCCCTGACGCATGTGGTCTTCGAGCTTCGAGCCGAGCGTATCCCACGTTCGCTCCTGTTTCCTGGCAACCGCTCCGGCATTGCTGTCGCCCGAGCCACGTCGCAACTTCCGAAGCGCCTCTTCGGTCTGCTTGCGGAGCCTTTCCGCGAGGGCATTGGCTTCTTTGGCCTGATTCATCTGGGCCTGGGCCTGCATCGTGCGGCGGGGGCTCGGGCCGGGCGTCGACCCCGCAGTGGCCCCCGAGCCGGACGAAGATCCGGGCTTGAACCAGTCTTTCTCGATGAGCAGATTTGACGGGCGGCAGCAGGGAATGCCGAGGGCTTCCGCCGCGCGGGCTTCGTCCTCCAGCATTGCCAGCAATTCCTGGAGTGATTCCGGCTCGGTCCCTTCCGCGATCTGCGGATTCTTGTCGTAGGGAAGCGAATCGAGGTGCTTGATGATCCCGTCCATGACTGTATCCAGTTCCTGCTCGGCTTTCGTAAAGTGTGCGATGGCCTTGGACTGATGCTCGATCGATTCGTGGACCTGATCGTCGCCGAGCGCCACTTGAGACGACTCGAGCTCGGGGACGAGATCCATTTCCATCGTTGCGAGAAACGCTTCGGCCGACTTGCCGAGCTCCGGGCTGATCCCCTGGCACTGGGCTTTCAGGCCGGTCAGCTTGCGGGTCAATTCCATCGTGTCGACGGTGATTCGATGCTGATCGACTTCCGCGGCCAGATGATGGTGACCGGCCTCCATCATCCGTTCCTTGCGAATCCACCCCGACACGTCGGTGATCAGCTTTTCCGCCTCCTGCGTGCGATTCGCAATGTGCGACGGCAGCTTCGGATGGCTGATCCCGTCCAGCAGGTCGGGAAGATTGTCCTTGAACGCCCGTAACTGCTGATACAGCTCCTCTGCCGTGTCGAGGGATGCCGCCGACTCCTGGTCCGCGGCTTGAGTCGAAAACTCAGAAGCGGTGGCCACCAGCTTGATCAATTTGGCTTTGAAGGTTCCCAGCTCGCCTTCGTTGACATTGAGATCGCGCGGCGTCCAGACGATGTAGTTGTCGAGCATCTTTGCCGATTCCTGCGCGATGCGTTCGGCTTCTGAGGCGCGATGCGGGATACGGTTCTTCAATTCCAGCTTCGCATCGGGCTGGTCGGCGGGGGGAAGCCCGTCTTTCAGCTCTTGCGTCAATCGCTGCTGACTCTGGTTGAGGAGCGTCAACTGGTCGCGGAGGGTCGTCGCTTCCAGCCGACTGCGGGCCATGAATCGCTCCAGAAGTCGTGGATCCTGCGACAGAATCTTCGCCAGCT
>JAGVKR010000328.1 GCA_020050375.1 Planctomycetales bacterium | reverse complement strand
GTCGAAGTATTCGCGGAACGTCGACCATCCCGCCTTTGTCCCTTCTTCGCGGCCGAGGGGCGCCGCGGATGCTCCTTCGCCCGCGTTGATCGTGGTGACTCCCTGCGTGATCAGGTTGTTCGCGGCAGAAGGATCGGTGAGAAACGGCGTTGCCGTCTGCCCCATCATGTCGATGAAACCGGGAGCGACGATCAGCCCGCCGACATCGATGATCTTCGCCGCATCGGCGCCGTTCCATCGTCCGATCGCCGCGATCTTCCCGCCGCGAATCGCGACGTCCGCCGCGTGCCACGGAGCGCCGGTGCCGTCGACGATGCGGCCATTTTTGAGCACGACGTCGAAGCGTTCGCCGGCAGGAAGAGCTGACGAGAACAGGAGCGCGATTCCTACGACGAATAACGGTTGACGGATCATGATGCAGAACTTTTCGGGAATCGAACTGAGGTCGCAGGACGTTCACAATCGCCGCGGTATTGACAATGTCGCCTTTCGCTCCGCGAAAGTTCGTTCTTTCGCGGAGCGAAAGGCGACGTTCATTGGCATTCTACAACGCTCGATTCGATTTGCACTCGCGATCGAGCGATTCCCACAACGGGTGTGCTACAATTCGACCAGCCTCGCACGAGACAAATTACATGAACGAATCCACACCACCAGTCGCCAGCTTTCAGGAACACCAGGCCGCCGGCTTGAAGTACGGGGCGCTCGGTTTTGCCGTGATCACGATGTCCGACTCGCGAACTCCCGAGACCGACACCAGCGGCCAATCCATCAAAGAAGCAGTGACAGCCGCCGGGCACAAGGTCGCCCGCTATGCGCTCGTCAAAGATGATCCCCGGCAGATCGGGCCCGAGCTCGACGCGGCCCTCGCCGACCCGTCCGTGGCGATCGTCGTCACCAACGGCGGGACAGGGATCTCGCTCCGCGACAACGCTTACGAAACGATTGCCGCCCGCCTCGATAAGCGGCTCGACGGGTTCGGCGAGCTGTTTCGCATGCTGTCGTACGGCGAAATCGGCGCGGCGGCCATGCTCAGCCGCGCAGCGGGATGGATCGCCGGCGGAAAGATCGTGTTCTCGCTCCCCGGCTCGACAAAGGCTGTCCGCCTCGGCATGGAAAAACTGATCCTCCCGCAAGCGGGACATTTGTGGTTCGAGCTGCAGAAGCACGCGGCGAAAAAATGACGAATGTCGAAATCCCTCCCTCCCGGATTCGTCCTGCCAAACCGACGTCGTTCAGAATGTCCTCCCCTCCCACTCCGCATTCCGAACTCCCCACTCCGAGCTCCTCCCCGCGTTGGCTTTGGCCCGCTGTCAAATGGGGCCTCTTCTTTATCGTCCTCTATTTCGTCGGTCGCCACGCTTATCATTTGTGGCGCGAATTTGATTCGCGGACGCTGCAACTGCGCTGGGGCTGGCTGGCGTCGGCGGTGGTCGCTTCGATTCTCGTCTGGCTCCCGTCGGTGTGGTTCTGGCGACGGCTCCTTTCGGTTCTCGGCTGGAATCCTCCCTGGCTGCCGCTCGTTCGGGCTCACTACTGCGCTCATCCGGGAAAATATTCTCCCGGAAAGGCGATGGTGATCTTCCTGCGGGCCACGCTGCTGCGGCCCTGCGGCGTTCCGGCGGCGACGACGGGGTATACGGTCGTACTGGAAACGCTCACGTTCATGGCTGCCGGAGTCGTCACAACAGTCCTGCTGCTCCCCACGATTGTCGCCGGGTTGCCACAGCTCCGATCGTTCGCCGAAGTCGCCGGCCACCCGATCTGGCGCGCTGGCTCGTTTGTGGTGGCGATCATCGGCAGCCTCGCCGGTCTGGCGGTGCTGTCGCGGCTCTCGGTGTATTTTGCGAAGAAGATGAAGGGGGCCGTTCCGGCGATGGGATCGCTCGATCAGCCGATTCCGGTGCCGATCTTCGCACGGGGGCTCGTTCTTTTCCTCGGCGCCTGGTGGCTGCAGGGAGCCACGCTGGGGCTGACATTGCAGGCGATTTCTCCGGCGGCGATCGACTGGCGCCAATGGCCGCAGTGGACCGGCGCGGCGGCGGTCTCGATGGTCGGCGGATTTCTGGCGGTATTCGCGCCGGGGGGGTTGGGAGTTCGCGAGGGACTCCTGATGGAGTTGCTCCGGCAGCAGGTCGGCCCGCACGAAGCGGTCGCCGCCGCATTCTTGTGGCGCATTGTCACGCTCGTCGGTGAATTGCTGATTGCGGGTGCGCTCTTGCCCCTTGGGAGGTCACGAACAGATTCCGGCACCGTGTCAAACGGCGACTGACTCACTGCCTGCCAGACGAATCCGATGGGAAGAAGTGGAACCACGAATATCACGAATCTGCGCAGGGCGCGAAGATTTCGATCAGCGACAGTGGACTAACCACGGAAGACACCGAAGACACGGAAGAAATACAAGACTATGACGAGCACGATCTGTTCGCTCGTCCGCCCTCTTTTTCCGTGTATTCCGTGTCTTCCGTGGTCCTGAGTGGTGTCTCGGTTGCGGCTGAGCAATGCGAGACCGCGCTGGGTGGTTCGCGTTTTTCGTGGTTCAAATTCTTTCTGGTCGATCGGCATTCCGATCTTTGCCCGTCACCCTGCAAAGTGAGTCGTGCCCCCGTCAACGACGGCGGCGAACTTCTGCACTTTGTCTTTCGATCCTCGATCCTCTATCTTCTATTTCTCGATCGTCTCTCGCCATCTTTCACAGGTCGAAGCAAGATGCTGACCATCATCATCCCCGTTTACGACGAAGCCGCGAGCCTGGCCGAGCTGCACACCGAGATCGACCGCGTCTGCCGCGAGCAGCAGCTTGAAGTCGAATTGCTGTTCGTCGACGACGGCTCGACCGACAAGAGCTGGCCCGTCATTCGCGAGCTGGCGGCGCGCGACTCGCGGATCGGCGCGATCCGATTCCGGCGAAACTTTGGAAAGGCGGCGGCCCTGTCGGCCGGGATGCAGGCTGCTCGCGGGGAAACCCTGATGATGATGGATGCCGACCTGCAGGACGACCCCGCCGAGATCCCCCGCTTCCTCGCCCAGCTCGCGCGCGGCTGCGACGTGGTCAACGGCTGGAAACGCCGCCGGCTCGATCCGTGGCACAAGGTCTATCCCAGCCTGGTCTTCAACTGGCTCGTCAGTCGTCTCACGGGCTTGGCGCTGCATGACCACAACTGCGGTCTCAAATGCTTCCGCCGCGAAGTCGCCGCCGAAATCCGCCTGTACGGCGAACTGCACCGTTTCATTCCGGTGCTCGCCCACGCGCGCGGTTTCGTCGTGACCGAAATCGAAATCAATCACCGCCCCCGCCGGCACGGGCACAGCAAGTACGGCTTCCGGCGGTTCGTGCGCGGGTTTCTCGATCTGCTCACCGTCAAATTTCTGACGGGCTTCGGGCAGCGGCCGCAGCACATCCTCGGAGCGGTCGGCCTCTTGTGCTTCGCCATGGGGGGGCTGGGGCTCACGTATCTCGCGGTCATCTGGATGTTGACGAATCTCCCCCCCCATCTCCTGGCCGAGCGGATCGGCGATCGGCCGCTGTTGCCGTACTCGATCGTCTTGCTGTTGCTCGGGGGCCAGTTGATCTCTCTCGGCTTCCTCGCCGAGTTGATCGTCGCCTACACCGGCCGCGACAGCGATACCTACAGCGTCGCCGAGCGGCTTGGAGCGAACGCACTTAGCCCCCCGTGATTCACCCGTACTTAGCCCCCCGTGATTCACGGGGGGCTAAATGACGCACTGCTTTCGGATTTTGGTGGGAATTCCACGGCCGGTGAGGTAGGCTGGTAGTCAGTCGGTGATGTCCGTCACCAGACCTTTTGCCCCGTGCCCGGAAGGAACTGACATGGCGGAACGCTCCCGTCAGGAACAGCCTCTGAATCTCGACCTCGTCACTTACGACGATCCGGGCTGGACGCCGATCATCGGCCGCGCTTCGGACAGCGAGCTGATGCTCGATCTGCCCGACGGCACGCTGCGTCCGCGAAGCGACGAGCCGCGCCGCACCGCCCCGCGCGAGTTCCTAGCCAACGACTTCGGCTTCAGCCAGTGGAGCTAGTCGCGCGACCAACATGCTCGAGCGTTATCTCGTCGTCTGGCTCGGCGCCCTCGCGGCGCTGGCTTATTTCTGGCCCGACCTGGCCCCTTCTGTCGGGGACCCGTTCGTCGCCAGCAAGCCGATTCTGCCGTACCTGATTTCGGTGACGATGTTTTCCGTCGGCTGCCTGATGCGCCGCGACGAGTTGCGGCAGGTGATCCGCGACTGGCCCTCGGTCGTGGCCGGGACGATCATTCAATACACCGCCACCCCGCTGATGGCCTACGGCTTCGGGCATCTGTTCGGGCTGGGCGAATCGCACATGATCGGCGTGATCATCGTCGGCTGCGTGCCGGGAGCGATGGCCTCCAACATTCTCACGATGGTCGCACGCGGCAACGTCAGCTATTCGGTGAGCCTGACCACCGTCTCGACGATCATCTCGCCGATCGTCGTTCCCGTCGCCCTCTATCTCTGCCTGCGGACGACGACGCAGGTCGACCTGTGGGACACGGCCCGCGAGCTGATCCTGATCGTCGTCGGACCGGTCGTCGCCGGGCGCATCTTGTGCCGGTATCTGCCGCGCCTCGAGCAGTGGATGCAAGTCGTCTCGCCGATTCTGGCCCCGGTGACGATCCTGTGGATCATCGCTTACGTCGTCGGCAAGAACCGCGACCAGCTCGGGCAGGGGGTTGGGCCGGTCCTGGCGGCGCTGGCGAGCATCAATCTCGTCGGCTACCTGATCGGCTACTGGAGCGGAGCGGCCCTCCGGTTCCCCGAAGGAGTGCGAAGGGCCCTGACGATCGAGATCGGCATGCAAAACGCCGGCCTCGGCGTGGCGCTGGCCGCGAGACTCTTCCCCGAACACCCCGAGGCCACAATCCCTCCGGCCATCTTCACGTTCGGCAGCATGGTCACCGCCACGCTGCTCG
>JAGVKR010000669.1 GCA_020050375.1 Planctomycetales bacterium | reverse complement strand
GACCGGAAATCGACTCGGCGAAACCGCCAGCGTTGATCCTCGTCCTCCCCTGACCCCTGAATCCTGAATCCTCTCCCCACATATGGCGTCGCGCCGCGCCTGTTCGCGCGCGAAACTGCCGTTGTTGCATTAAACTTTTTTTCCTAAACTCCGCCCCCTTTTGAACAAACGCCGAATTTTAACACCGAGGCAGGGATGCCGGGGCAGGTGCGACAGGGACTGTTGTTGACGCTCGTCGGGCTGGTCGTCTTTCTGACCGGCCTGGGTTCGACGCACCTCTGGGACGACGACGAGACCTTCTTCGCCGAGGTCGCGCGAGAGATGAACGAGCGGGACGACATGATCGTCCCGTGGTTCAACCAGCGGTTGTTTGCCCACAAGCCGCCGTTCATGTACTGGATGATGATTGGCGCGTACCGGTTGTTTGGCGTCACGGAATTCGCGGCCCGGTTCCCCTCGGTTCTCTTCGGCCTGGCGACGGTTCTGCTCGTCTGGCGGATGGGGCGGATGCTGTATTCACCGCGGGCCGGCCTATGGGCGGCGGTCGTCCTCGCCACAAATCTGAATTTTACCGTCATCGCGCGCGCCGCAACGTCGGACGCCGAGTTGTCGTTTTTCTGCACGCTGGCGCTGTATCTGTTTGTGCGGGGGACGGCAGTGAAAAGTCAGGGGGCAGGAGTCAGGGGTCAGGGGTCAGGGGGGGAGAGCGGCGCTGCGCTTGTTTGGCGGGCTGGCGAGACGGATTGGCAGCCGACGGGGGGGACGATGGCGATGGTCTATGCCGTGATGGGCATTGCCGTTCTGGTCAAAGGGCCGATCGGCGTTTTGCTGCCGACGTCGATTCTGGGGTTGTTTTTGTTGTGGATGAAAAAGGGAGTTCGGAGTTCGGAGTTCGGAATGCGGAATATAAATGAGCTGGGAGCGGGTCGCTTGACTGTTCTCAACTCCGCACTCCGCATTCCGCACTCCGCACTCCTATCCCCGCGTCACCTCCTCCGCACGATCTGGACCCTCCGGCCCCTGACGGCGCTGGCGGCAATGCTGATGGTGGCCGGACCGTGGTATCTCGCGGTGAGTTTGAAGACCGATGGGGCCTTTCTGGCAGGATTCTTCGGCGTCCATCATTTCGGACGCTTCCTGAATCCGATGGACAATCATCCCGGCCCCGCGTGGTACTACCTGGCGGCGATGTGCGTGGGCTTCTTTCCGTGGGTCGTGTTTCTCAGCCCGACGCTGATCCACTGGTATCGGCGAATTCGGGATCGCCACGAATGGCATCCGGCCGATGTGCTGTGCGGGGCCTGGTGCCTGGTCTGGTTCGGGTTCTTCTCGCTCGCGAGCACAAAGTTCCCGCATTACGTGGTTCCGGCATATCCGGCCCTGGCCCTCGTCACCGCGGCCTTCCTCGATCGCTGGATGGACGCGAACGAGATCTACGGACGGTACTTACGTCGAAGTGCCTGGGTGACAGTCGGCATCGCGGGAGTCGGAATCATGGTTGTCGTGCCGATGATCCAGCAGACCTATCTGCAGGTGAAAGGGTTCGCCGGGCTGACCGGTCTCCCGTTGATCGCCGGTGCGGTGGCCGGGGCGTACTTCACCGAGCGCGGGCGAATCTCCGCGGCGCTGGCCGGCCTGGCGGGGAGTGCGGCTGCTTTCCTGGTGATGCTATTCGCCTTCGCGGCGGTCGAGATCGACCAGCACCAGAACAGCGAGATCCTGGCCGACGCGATTCGCGCTCACGCGGGAAACGAGCGGCCGCAGATTGGCCACTTTCACTATTTCCGCCCCGGGCTGTCGTTCTACTGCCGCGAACATATCGAGCCGCAGATTCGCCCCGAAGACGCCGTGAGCTTTCTGCGCAAATCACCACCGCGCTACCTGCTAACCTCATCGAAACTCTATGATGAGCTGAAGACGGAGTTTCCCGCGGACGCCGAAATTCTTCTGGAGCTCCCGTGGTTTCTGAAGCAGGGGAAGGGGGTTGTGTTGCTGGGGCGAAGGGGAGGGGGGCCAAGCGGCGGTGCGTCGGGGACAGTGGGCGAGCGCGAAGAGAATGAGAGACGGAGAGAATGAGAGATGGGGAGTTCCCCGAATGCTGAATCCCGAATCCTCTGTCGCTCTGTCTTCTGCGATTTGCTGTCACCGAACGGGCGACATTATGCTCACTCCCGTCGTTGTTCCTGATCTGGGGAGTGCGGGGCACGAACTGCGGATCAGTGCGTGGTTCGTCGATCCGGGGGATGCCGTCGAGCAGGGAGATCGGCTGTTCGAGGTGCAAATCAGCGGGATCACCTGCGACGTCGCCGCGGAATGCGACGGCCGACTCGCGCGCATCGAGAGGGATCTCGATGCGCTCGTGGCGCCAGGCGACGTTGTGGCGTGGATTGAGCAGTGATAGCAGTCTTTCGGTCGTCGCGCGACACGGCACTCGGCTGCGCCTCGCGGCTAAACGGAGCTGCTGCTCTCAATCCAGCTTTTCCATCGCAGCGCGGACGTTCTTCAGGCAGATTTCGAGGTCAGGGACGGGGTTCTGCGGGTTCTCTTCGTATTCGAGCGCCAGGCAGTATTGGTACTTCTGCTTGTGCAACTCGCGGAGACAGCCGAGGATGTCGAGGTCGCCGTCCCCGAGAATCTTGAACACCTTGGCGTCTTTGACATCCTTGAGATGGACGCCAAACACCCGCCCTTTCAGTCGTTCGATCGCTTCGACCGGGTTCTCGCTGCTTCGCAAATAGTGCCCCGTATCGACGCAGGCGCCGATTCGCGGGTGATGATCTTTGACGACGTTCACGACGTCATCGATCTTGTTCCAGCGGCTCTTCGGGCCGTGATTGTGGATGGCAATATTGATTCCGTATTCGTCGACGAGCTTGTCGAGCAGCTTGAATGTCGCCGGTTCGTTTTTCGGGTCGGCGCTGATGCTCACGATCCCGATCGCTTTGGCGAAATCGAAGACCTCGCGCGCCTTCGTTTCGTTTTCATCAAACCCGACTACGCCGAAAGCCACGAGCTTGACGTCCGATTCGGCCAGCAGCGCCTTCTGCTCGGCAATGACCTTGGGGACTGAACTGACCGGAATGTGGCCGGGAAAAGACTCCCAGAACTTCAACCCGAGCTTCGAGGAAGCCTCGAGGGCCGCTTTGACTTTGAAGTCCCGCAGCGTGTAGCTCTGAATGCCCATCTTGAAGCCGCGATAGGGGTCGGCCTTTTTCTCGTCGACTTTCTTCTCGTCGGCCGGGAGCGACAGCGCGCCGGCTGCGACGGCCGTCATCCCAATGGCGCCGGCGTGCAGGAACTGGCGACGATTCAATTCGATTTGGGCGGAAATACTCATCAGAAGCACCTCACGGGAGCGGAACGGACAGGTTGCATTTCAAGGACGATCGGTGATGCTACCGCGAACCGGTTCAAAATGAAAACGAGCCGAAGTGGGGTCGAAACGAAATAGCACATTGCTGGAGGTTGCACGCAGGGAATGCCGTAGACGGAATAAGCAATAGGTCGGGATGCCAAAATGCGTCGGGGCGACAAGGTTCCCGGGCCCGTCTTGTCCCGGAATTGCCGGGTTCCTTAGCCGGCCGATTTTGGTATAATCGGAATGTCCCGGCCGCCGCGGTCATGTGGTCGGAACTCATTTCCTGAAGTCTCTTGTCGCGCTTGCAGGGAGGAAGATGCCATGAAGTGCCCCGATTGCGGTTACAACAATGTCGAGGGCAACGACGAGTGTCAGGCATGCGGGATCGCACTGAGCGTCTTCGATCCGCAGGGAAACGAAGTCGAGCAGAGCATCACCGCGCATCCGATCACCGTGCTCTGCGCCCGCGAGCCGATCTGCGTTTCTCCGGAAACGTCGGTCCGTGAAGTCGTGACGCTGATGGCCGAGAAAAAAATCGGCTGCGTGCTCGTCGAAGAGGCCGGCCGGCTTCTCGGCGTCTTCTCGGAGCGCGACGTGCTCAACAAGGTGGCGGGCGATCAGGCGCGTCTGGATTGCCCGGTTTCCGAATTCATGACCCCCTCTCCCACGACAGTGACCAAGACCGACTCGATCGGCTTCGCCCTGCAGTCGATGGATCTGGGGGGCTATCGCCATCTGCCGGTTGTGAATTCCTCTGCGATTCCAGTGGGGCTGTTGTCGACGCGCGACATTTTGCGATTTTTGTGCGTCAAGTACGCGCAGTCGCGCAGCTAGTCGGCTTTCCCGCACGTTGGTTTCGAACCGTCGATGGAACCGTGAAGCAGTCAAGTTCGGCCATTGTCCTGCTGGGTGATCCATCGGCGCCGGAGATGCAGCCGGTCGTGGCGTATGTTTCGGGCTTGGAGAACGCCATCGTGCGTCAGGCGCCCGGCGTCGATGACGTGCGGCGATTCGCAATCGAGGAACGATGGTTTCCCGATCTGGTCGTGGCTCTCCAGACGTGGCCCGATCAGTTTTCTGCCGGCGACGTTCGAAATCTACTGTCGCTTGCGCCTTTGGCGCGGATCGTCTGCGTCTGCGGCGCCTGGTGCGATTCGGAAGGGCGGACGCATCTCAACTGGCCGCTCGCCGTCCGTTCGCCAGCATTGTGCGCCCCAGACCGGATCGTGCGGGAGCTTGCCGCGATTCGAGGAGAAACGGCACCCCTTCCGCTCACCGCCGGGCGGGGCGAGATATTCGCCGTCGACTATCCCTTCCCACGCGACCGATCGCCAGATGCGACTCGGGTCGCTGTCGTTTCGCCGGATCGACACTGGCGACGAATGCTTTCAGTCGCGTTCTCTTGCAGCGGCCATCCAGTCGTCGACCTCAAAGATCCAACGTTTCCAACGGCCATCGTCTGGGATGCCGACCCTTGGAAGAGCGATCGCGCCGCAGAACTGCATTCGCTGCGGAGCAAGTTTCCGCACGCGACGATCGTGGCGTGCCTGGGCTTCGTCCGCGACGACCTGACCGACGAGCTGCGGGCCGCCGGCGCCGACGCTGTCTGGTTCAAGCTGGCCCCGCTTGTGACGCTCTTGTCGCATTTGAAAACGGCGACAGCGGTGAGCGGCTGAGCTCCGGATCATCGGAGAGGATTCGCCATCTGAGCTGCACGTCAGCCGGCCGGCGCTCCGACGCGGGTCACTATTCTGATTTGACGGCCGGCAACTCGGCCGCACGCAGGTTGCGGAACGACAAGTCGGTTGTCACGTCGTGCCCCTGCAGGCTGAAATGGCCCGCTTTCGTTCGTAGGCCCTCACGGGGATTGTCGCTTGGCTTGCGCGGGTCGGTCCAGTCGGTGACCTGCTCGCCGTCGACCCACACGCCGATGTGCGGGCCGGTTGCCGCCACGGTCATCGTGAACCATTCGAAGTCGCTGGAGACGACGCGCCGCGCCGGAATCCGGCGATAGATCGCTCCGGTGCCGAAGTCGATCGGTTTGGTGCGGTCGTCGCCCTTCCAGCCGTTGTGAACCTGCGCCTCGTATCCGTTGGAGGGGGCCTTCTCGGTGCCCGGCATGGCGCGAAAGAAGATCCCGCTGTTGAGGTGCTTGCCGTTCGAGCGGATCTCGGCCTGGAGGAGAAAATCGCCCCAGACACTTTCGGTTTCGAGGAAGCCGCCGCCGTTCTTCACGTGTATCGTGCCGTCGTCGACGGTGAACTGGCTCTTCGCGCCGGGAACGACGCGCCAGCCGGCGAGGTCTTTGCCGTTGAAGAGCGGAGTGCTGGAGAGCGGCTTCAGAAAGACGTTGCGGTACTCCGCCTTGCCGACGTTTTTCTGCAGGCCGATAAAGCCGCGACGGCGGGCGACGGGGCGCGAATCGGTGTACGAAAGGATTTTCTCACCGTCCAGCTCCACGTCGATCTTGTTTCCGAGCGCGACAACCCGGTACGTGTGCCAGGCTTCTTCCCCCGAGACGGCGCGGTCGGGCTTGACGATCCCGACGAGGCTGCCGGTCGGGAATTTCGGATGTGAATCGCACATGTTCAATTCGTAGCAATCCGTGACGGGATCCTTCGGTTTGAACAGCGTTCGCAGAAAGATGCCGCTGTTGCCCCCCTTTTCGAGCCGAAAGTCGCAGCGCAGCTCGTAATCGGCGAATTCGGTCGTCGTGACGAGCAGCCCCTGCTCACCCTGGTTGGCATGAACAACGCAGTCGGTGATCTGCCAGTTGTTTTCGTCGTTATTGGCCTTCCACCCGAACATCGTCTCGCCGTCGAACAGCCGAATCCAGCCGTCGGCGATTTCATCGCG
>JAGVKR010000745.1 GCA_020050375.1 Planctomycetales bacterium | reverse complement strand
TGCGAGCCTGGTGCATGCGCTGTTCAGTCACAATGATTTCGTCACAGTGCGCTAGAGAAGACGGAGAGAATGAGAGATGGAGAGACTGGGAGAATGAAAGTCGGGCCTATATGAAGAAAGTCGTCCGCAAGCATACGGATTTAGAGGTCTATCGTCGTGCATTTGCAGCCGCGATGCGAGTTTTCGCGGTGACCAAAACGTTTCCATCCGAAGAGCGATATTCACTGATCGATCAGATTCGCAGAGCTTCGCGGTCAGTGTGTGCCAACATTGCGGAGGGGTGGAGAAAGCGTCGCTACGAGGCAGCGTTTGTCAGTAAATTGAGTGATGCAGAAGGTGAGGCGGCGGAAGTTCAGACGTGGATTCAGTTTTCAGTGGAGTGCAAATACCTCGCACGCGATGCGGCTGCTGAACTCTACCGCGAATACGACGAGATCATCAGCATGCTTGTGGACATGATTCGCCACGCAGACAAATGGAAACTATGACCCCTCTCTCTCCTTCTCCCCCACTCTCCGTCTCTCCGTCTCTCCCTCTCCGCCGAAGGACCTTCCTCGCCGACATCGGCATGGGCTTCACCGGCCTCGCGCTCGGCGCGATGCTGCATCGCGACGGGATCGTGCGGGCCGACAGCGAAACAGTCTGGACGCCCCCCAACGGCCAGCCGCATTTTCCGCCACGGGCCAAGTCAGTGATCTGGCTCTTCTTCTCCGGCGGCTACAGCCACATGGAGACGTTCGACCCAAAACCCGCTCTCACGAAATACGAGGGCAAGTCGTTCACCGAGACGCCGTATCCGAATCCGCTTGACTCGCCCCTGCATGACAAGCGCTCGCGGTCGGTCGTGCCGATGAAGCGCGACACGTTTCCGTCGATTTTCCCGATGCAGGTCGGCTTTCAAAAACACGGCCAGGCGGGAATCGAAGTCACCGACTGGTGGCCGCATCTGGCCGGCTGCGTCGACGACATTGCCTTCGTCCGCAACATGTGGACGACTGACAACGACCATGCCGCCGAGAACCAGATGCACACCGGCCGGCACCGGCTCGACGAAGTGCAGCCGACGCTGGGCTCGTGGGTCAATTACGGCCTGGGGAGCATGAACGAAAATCTGCCGCAGTACGTCGTGATCCCCGGCGCGCCACGGGCCGACAATCGCCCGTCGATCGGTGCGTACTACCTGGGAACGAGGCACTCCGGCGTGCCATTGCCGCTCGACCCGAAGAACCCCCTTCCCTACGGCCAGCGGGCCGCCGACGTTCTGGCACAGGAGCAGGCCAACGAATTCGAGCTGATCGGCAAGCTGAATGGCTTGAGCGCCGTCGAGTATCCCGAAGACGAATCGCTGCGGGCCCGCATCCGTTCATACGAGCTGGCGTATCGCATGCAGCGGGCCGTCCCCGAGGCAGTCAATCTCGCCGAGGAAACCGCCGAGACGCAGAAGATGTACGGCCTCGACAATCCCAATACGAAACTGGCGGCCGAGCGGTGCCTGGCCGCACGGCGGCTCGTCGAGCGCGGCGTGCGGTTCGTGCAGGTCTATCCCTCCGTCTACGGCAGTTGGGACTCGCACACCAAGCTCAAAGACAATCACACCAAGCTGTGCGCGAACGTCGATCAGCCGGTTGCGGCATTGCTCAAAGACCTCAAGCAGCGTGGCCTGTGGGACGACGTGGTGGTCGTTTTCTGCACCGAGTTCGGCCGAACCCCCGGCGTGCAGACGACATTCACCAACGGTGCCAAAGACGGCCGCGACCATCACCCGCACGGCTTCACAATCTGGTTCGCCGGCGCGGGTATCAAGGGAGGTATGGTCCACGGCGCAACCGACGAACTGGGCTTCCATGCCATCGAGCCGGCCCACTACGTGACCGACATCCACGCCACTGTGCTGCACTTGTTGGGGCTCGACGGCCGGCGGTTGGAAGTGCCGGGGCGTAAGCGTCTGGAGATCGACTTCGGGAAGCCGATCATGGAGATCCTGGCGTGACTACTCCCCCTCCACCGGCGTCACCAGCGTGCCGATCGAGCCGATGCTGGCGTGCATCACGTCGCCCGGTTTCACGAACGTGCCGGTTGTCGAGCCGACGCCGGCGGGAGTGCCGGTCGAGATGATGTCTCCCGGCTCGAGTGTGACAAAGCTCGAGATGAACTCGATCACCGCCGCCACGGGAAAGATCTGCAGGCCGGTCGACGCTTTCTGCCTGGTCTGACCGTTGAGCGTCAGCTCCATCGGCAGCGCCTGCGGATCGGGGATCGCATCGGCACTCGTCACGCAGGGGCCGCACGGGCAGAAGCTGTCATGCCATTTGCCGTGCATCCAGTCGAAGAAAACGTCTTTAGGGCGTTCCTTGCGGCCGGGATTCGGACGAAACTTGCGGTTCGAGATGTCGTTGATGACGGTGTACCCCGCGACGTATTTGAGGGCGTCCGCCTCGCTCACTCCCTTGGCCCGCTTGCCGATGATCACCGCCAGCTCCAGCTCCCAGTCGATGGCATTGGGCGAGACCTTCGGAATCTGAATTGGCCGACCGGGGTGGGTGAGGGTCGTTGTCGGCGGTTTCATAAAGACATAGGGAAACGTCTCGGCCCGTTCGGCGGCGATTCCGCCCCCTTCCTTGATGTGGTCGGCATAGTTCCCCGCAAGGAGAAAAATCTTCTCGGGGCGCGGAATCGGCACGAGCAGTTCGGCTTTGGAGGTCGGAATCGCCTTGTCAGCCGGAATCCGGGCCTGGTTGGCCGACAGCCACTCAGCCAGTTCACGAGTCGCGGCGAAGGCG
>JAGVKR010000429.1 GCA_020050375.1 Planctomycetales bacterium | reverse complement strand
GGTGGCTTCGATGCTCTACCTCGACTACTCGCGCAAGCCGGGCGAATGGATCCCCAATCGGTTTGGCGGTCGCGAGAACCTTGAGGCCGTGCAATTCCTCAAAGACATGAACACGGTGATGCACGGCGAGTTCCCCGGCACGATGACGGTTGCCGAAGAATCGACCGCCTGGGGAGGCGTGTCGCGCCCCGTCTACACCGGCGGGCTGGGCTTCACGATGAAGTGGGACATGGGGTGGATGAACGACACCCTCCGCTATCAACAGCGCGACGCAGTGCATCGCAAGTACCATCAGAACGAATTGTCGTTCCGCATGGTTTACGCCTTCACCGAGAATTTCATTCTCCCCCTGTCACATGACGAAGTCGTTCACGGCAAGCGGGCTCTGCTCTCGCAGATGCCCGGCGATCATTGGCAGAAGTTCGCCAACCTGCGGCTGCTGTACGGTTATCAATACACGATGCCGGGCAAGAAGCTGCTGTTCATGGGGGGCGAGATCGGGCAGTGGCATGAATGGAACCACGACCAGGAGCTCGACTGGGCTCTTCTGGGGCACCGCTTTCACGACGGAATTCGCCGTTTCGTCTGCGATCTGAACGAGGTCTACAAGACGCACGGCGCGCTGCACGAGCTCGACACGTCGCCCGAAGGCTTCGCCTGGATTCAGTGCGACGACGCCGCCAACAGCGTCTACGCTTACCTGCGCTATGCGAAGAACCGCAACGATTTTGCCGTCGTCGCGCTCAACTTCACGCCGGTCCCCCGCGATCATTATCGGTTGGGAGTTCCCAAACCGGGTTACTACACCGAGCTGATCAACAGCGACGCCGAGATCTACGGTGGAGGCAACATCGGCAACCTCGGCGGAACCTACAGCGAGCCGATCCCGATGCACGGGCACCCGCAAAGCATCTCGGTCCGCATCCCGCCACTGGGCATGCTGATGCTACGCCCGGTGTGAGCGTCACGCGACGTTCGTCGAGCGTGCATGGGCGAGTTCGATGGTCCGCCCCGGTTCGTGCTGACCGGCCGTGTGGAGCTCGACGTCGAGGGCCAGTTCCGCGAGCACAGCCCGGGCTGCCGCCGCAGCGAGTGTCGGTCGATTGCACTCCCGGCTCAAGTGCAATTGCACGACGTGCCTTAAGCGCCCCGGCTTCGAACGGCGCAGACATTCGCGCAAGAGTTGCGCCCCCTGCACGTTCGACAAATGCCCCTGATCGCCCAGGACGCGCTCGATCAGCCAGGGAGCACGTCCGCTGGCGCGCTGCAAATTGACGTCGTGATTGAATTCGAGCGCCAGGAGGTCGACGTCGGCTAGGGCTTGAGCCAGGGCCTGATCCCAGTTCCCCAGGTCGGCGGCGTACCCCACGGCCCACGCTGGCGCGAACAGGCTGGCGATTCCTTCGAGGCGGAATCCGAACGTCGGGCCGCCGTCGTGGGGGATCTCCAGCGGCCGGCAGCGAACGCCGTCGATGGGGGCGAACTCGCGCCGGGCTTCGTATGTCCGGACCAGCCCGGCAAACTGCAATTCCTCGAAGCCTTCCGACCGGAGTTGCAGCTCACGTCGATGCTCGGCATGGCAGTAAATGGGGACTTGCGATTCGCCGAGCTTGGCCAGCGTTTTCTTGTGCCAATGATCGGCGTGGGTGTGCGTCAGCAGGACGGCGCCGATCTGCCCCCAGGCAACGCCGGCGGCCCCCATCCGCAGCGTCAGTTGTCGCGGGCTCAGCCCGGCATCGAGCAACAGGACCGCTCCATCACATTCCAGCAGACTGGCGTTCCCGCTGCTGCCGCTCGCCAGAACCGTCCACCGCACCGTCATTCCCGGCTCCCGTCAATTCCTCAAGTCTCGAGCCTCACGCCTCAAGTCTTCTCTCGCAGTCGCTGAATCGCGCGCTATAATGATAAGACCAAGCCCGGTCTTCAACCCCGAGGTTGTGTTGTGGATCATCTTCCTTCAGTCGAACTGCTCGAAAGCACCCACGAGTTTCCCGGCCCGTACACCTTCAAAGTGATCGGTCGGTGGGAACAGGGGTTCGTGGCCCGCGCGGTCGCCGCCGTTCGCGACGAGCTCGAAGAAGAGGTCGATCCGCCGTACACCGTTCGCGAAACAGCCGGCGGCCGGCACATCTCGGTGAGCGTCGAGCCCCAAGTCCAGAACGCCTGGGAAGTCATCGCGATCTACCAGCGGCTGAGCCTGCTGCCTGGGTTGGAATTTGTGTTCTGAAGACGACATTGTCAATTTCCGTCGAAGAGCTATAATTTGGCTAGCGACCAGAAATGGCCGGCGTCAGCCGACCTTGGACAATGTCCCTGGCCGCTATTTTTTTTCTGACTCCAGGCTTTGCTGTTGAGTCAGCCACGACAACACATCGGTCAGTGACTCGTTGCCCCGATGGATCAGCGGCGAGATCATTTCAATTCCGTTGTCGTCAATCGGCTTCGCCGTCAGGCCAATCTTGCGCTCTTCCATCTTGCGTGCTGACAACGCGCACATGTCGCAAAGCTGCAGGACGCGACTCTTCGCCGAATCAATAAAGAATCCCTTTTCAACGATTCGCGTAAGTCGAAGCGCTCCGGCGACTCCTCGCAGCACCCTGATCGATTTCTCCACATCACGGACGATCTCCTTGTTCTCATCGGAGATGAACATCCCGAGTGCGCTTTCCGACGCATTTGCGAGATACTCATCGACCACCCGCGCCACCAATGGAAACGCGACGACATGTGGATTGATCAAGACACCTGTCCCAAAGGTCGCATGCAACCACTTTTGAAAGCGCCGCTTTTCGATTGCGCGATAGACAAGCCGGAGTTTATGGTGCTGAGCGATGTGCAGCCAGTCGTTCCGCAGGGCGATTCGATCGCCCACGGGAGCTCCTTTGAACACGCCGTGTCCGCTTCGCAGATCGGCGGCGTGAACTTCAATTTCGTCGGCAGCAATTGTCGGAAAATGAGTCGCAATCGCTGCCTTGAGGTCCGCTTCAACCAACTGCCAGCACTCCTCCGGTACAATCAGAGCACCGAGCACGAAAATCGGCTGCTGAGTGTCCGTCAGGTTCGTCCCGGTGTTGCCCGTTTCGTCGACGTAAACCAGATGCATCTGCGGATCCCTATTGATACCTTCGACACGGTCGCCAAAGTTTGCCAATTGTATCGCCTCCACCCGGAATCCGCGCTCGACGGTCCCCACAGGGCTTCGATAAGCTATTGATGACGTTGTGCGTGCGCTTTCCGCGTGACAACGAGAGTGTTTAATGGGTTCCGAATGGCACGCGTGCCCTATGTGTCGATCAAATCGAAGACAGAACCGCGCCATTTTCCGATGGATTGCAATCTGGGCGACGCTGGCAGCCTCCGTACCTCGCGTGAGTCTCGCCGATGCGCCCTTGCGGGATGTCTCCTTCGGCGTCGACGTCATGGCGGCGTTGTCGAAGGCGGGCTGCAACATGGGGGTCTGTCACGGAAACAAGAACGGCAAAGGGGGCTTCAAACTCTCGCTGCGCGGAGACGACCCCCAGGCCGATTTTGAGGTCCTGACGCGCGATCAACTGGGCCGCCGCGCCAATCCGGTCGATCCCGATCGCAGTCTGCTCCTGCTCAAACCCACGATGCTGGTCCCGCACGAAGGGGGACGACGATTCAAAGTCGACTCGCGAGAGTATGCCGTCTTCCGGCAGTGGATCGCAGCCGGAATGCCCGCCGACGCGCCGGGGAAACCAACCCTCCGCGAGCTGGCGGTCGAACCGACAGAAATCTTTCTGGCGGCCCCCATCGACCGGATTCAACTGCACGTATCGGCTCTCTTCTCCGATGGAAGACGGCGCGACGTCGCGTCGCAGGCGACGTACGAATTGTCGAACCAGCTTGCCGAAGTCGACCGCGACGGCCTGGTGCACGCACGAGGAGCTGGCGAAGTGACGGTGATCGTGCGGTTTCTCGATCGACAGGCCCCGGTGCGGGTGGCGTTCGTGCCGGCACGTCCCGACTTCACCTGGAATGGGCCGCAGACGACCAGCCTGGTCGACCGGCACGTGTTCGCGAAGCTCCAGCAGCTTCGGTTGAACCCCTCGCCTCTGGCCGACGACACGATCTTTCTGCGGCGCGCCTATCTCGATCTCGCGGGCCTACTGCCAACCGTCGACGAAGCGCGGCGCTTCGTGGCCGATGCCAACCCCGGCAAGCGCTCTCAATTGATCGACGAACTGCTGGAGCGCCCCGAGTTTGCCGACCACTGGGCCCTCAAATGGTCGGACTTACTTCGCAACGAAGAGAAAACGCTCGATCGTAAGGGGGTCCAGAACTTTCACGAATGGATTCGGCTGGCGATCGCCGAGGGGCGACCCCTCGATCAGTTCGTGCGCGAGCTGATCGCGGCGCGCGGCAGCACGTACAGCCGCCCGGCCGCCAATTATTGGCGCGCCATGCGCGAGCCGTTCATGCGGGCCGAGTCGACGGCGCAGGTCTTTCTGGGCCTGCGGCTCCAATGCGCCAAATGCCACAATCATCCCTTCGATCGCTGGACGCAAGACGATTATTACAGTTGGTCGAACCTATTTTCCCGGGTCGATTACCGGATCGTGTCGAACAATCGACGCGACCGAAATGACTCGCACGAGTTCGACGGCGAGCAGATCGTGTTCATGTCGCGGAAAGGGGAGGTGAAAGACCCGCGAACCCGCAAACCCGCGCCGCCACGGTTCCTATCCCGCGACGCCGAGCCGCTTCCGTTCGAGGCGGATCGCCTGCTGGCGCTGGCCGACTGGTTGACGCGGCCCGACAATCGGATGTTCGTCGAAGCGCAAGTCAATCGCATCTGGTTTCACCTGATCGGGCAGGGGATCGTCGATCCGATCGACGATTTTCGCGGCACGAATCCCCCCTCCAATCCGCGTCTGCTCGCGGCCCTGGCGGATGAGTTCGTCACACACAAATTCGATCTGCGGCATCTGATCCGCACGATCATGAACTCGCACACGTACCAGGCGTCGTCGGTTCCCGATGCCACGAACGGCGAAGACGCGACGGGCTTTTCTCATGCACGACCGCAACGGCTGTCAGCCGAAACACTTCTGGACGCTTACAGTCGCGTGGCCGAGTTTCCGCTTTCGTTCAGTGGCTATCCGACCGGCCTGCGCGCCGGAGAGCTGCCTGGCGGACCCGCGGAGGGACGCAATTCCACGAGAACAGCGGCAGAACAGTTTTTGACGCTGTTCGGCAAGCCGCCGCGTCTGCAATCGTGCGAATGCGAGCGGACGAACGACCCGACGCTGAGCCAGACATTTCAGCTTGTCAGTGGCAGACTGATGAATGACATGCTGACAGCGAACAACAACCGCCTCAGCCGATTGCTTGCCGCCGAAAAGTCGGATCGCGAAATTATCGACGAGCTGTACCGGGCCGCCCTCAGCCGGCCGCCGGTCGATGCGGAAATGAATGCGGCAGCAGAGTATCTGTCGGATTCCGCGACCCGCCGCCAACGGCTCGAAGACGTGCTGTGGGGGCTCATGAATTCGAACGAATTCCTGCTGCGGAGGTAGCGGACGGTGTGATATCATGTGATTCGTGCGACGTTTCGATATATCGAGTGAGAATGAGGTATCAATGCAACTCACCGCCGCTTATCCGCATATCGAGAAGCCGAGCGACGCACCGGCGCGACTTGAACGCCTGCCCCGCATCCGCGTGGCACAGATCATTGCCGACTATATCGCGTGGAGTTGGTCTCCCGACGACATCTGCCGGAATTATCCGCATTTGACGCCGGCTGAAGTCCATGCCGCGATGCTGTATTACTACGACCACCGAGAAGAGATCGACGCCGAGCTTCACCGGGAGTGGCAGGAATATATGGACGCCCGATCGCAATCGATCGACTCGCCCGTCGTGGCACGCCTTCGGTCGCACGGGCCGAGCTGATGGACGTTCGTTTCTACATGGACGTCCACATTCCGATGGCGATCACCGAACAACTGCGACGGAAGGCGATCGATGTTTTGACGGCCCAAGACGACGGCGCCATTGAGATCCCGGACGACGACTTGCTCCGACGGGCTACGGAATTGAATCGCGTGACGATCACATTTGACTCCGGTTTCAAGGGACTTGCAGAAAGGTGGCAGCGCGAGCAACAGCGGTTCGCAGGGCTGCTCTTCGGTCATCAACGGTCGAATTCAATC
>JAGVKR010000592.1 GCA_020050375.1 Planctomycetales bacterium | reverse complement strand
CGGCGACGCGGCGCGCGGCTGGGGTCGGGCGTGAAGTGCAGGACGTGCCGGGCATGCAGCCACATGCTGAGAAACAAGCACAGATGTCCCAGAAGGGCCGATCCCACGACTGCCAGTTCCCGCATGCGATCAGTCAGAGGAATCTCGACCGGCAGTCGCAGACCGCCGGTGGCGACGTAGCAGGTCGCCGCCAGAAACAAAAATATGCGGCTTGCGCGACAATCGGACATTTCCCGATTCAGTGTGACCAGCAGAGCCAACCCGACCGCCGACGCGGGAATCAGCCACGCCAGCACGTCGATTCCCCAGATGTCCTGCGGCGCGAAGTACAGCACCGTCTCGCTGAAGGCCTGGTGCGCGCCGGTCGCGGCACAAAAACTGAACAGCAACCACACGCTGGCAGTTCGTGTCCATATTCGATAACGGCCGTCGAAATCCTTGAGGCTTCGCGAACGGCCCCACCAGGTCAGGACGGCCAATTGAGCGCTCAGATTGAGCAGCAGCCCCGCATACCAGGCGGCAACCGGCCCATCGGGGAGGGAAAACAACCGAGTGAATCCCGGTCCGACGAAGGTGGCCCCGATCGATTCGTACCAGCCCGCCGCCAGAATTCCGCTTCCTGACAGTAAACCCGAAATCGCGCCGAGCAGGTACTTCCACCATTGAGCCGGAACCAGGCCGCTCATGGGGAGCGCGACGACGTCGCGCAACGGCTCGCTTGTCTCGGAGTGCGCTGTCCGCCGAATTCCAGTCGCGGACGGCAGCTCGGTCGCCGGCGTCTCGGGATCGAGGCCCTCGTCCGACTCGACCGCCAAACGGCGACGGCGACGGTCTCCCAACCGTTGTGAGCCTGCAAACCTCGTGTCCATCCCTGGCACTCTTTTCGTCAGATCCGGCCCGCGCTGTCGTCCATGGCGCGGAATCGCATCCATTCCATCGGTTTCCCCCGGGGGTCTAGTTGCCATAACCCGTTCGATCGGCGCCGACTGTGGCAGGGAATTCTCCCGACAGGAGGCATAGTCCGCACGGATGTCATAATCGAAACCGAAAGCGGGCGGCCATCGCAAGGTGATCGACTTTTGCTTCGGAAAGCATCCGGCTGCCAAATTGGCTGCACCATAACCGGAACATCAGTCGCGCCGTCCGCGCATCGGTGTCAAATCGGCAGTCAGAAGTTCGCCGATCGTTCATTGGGCGACTGCCAAAATCAAATGCTCATCGGACAGCAAGTGCCTCAAAACCACTTTTGGCTATCAGGACTGTCGCCACAAGTTGGCTTCAGAATCCCATTTGCTTTCCGGTCGCCGTCAGCAAATGGCCGTCGCGACTTTGTTCCAAATCGGGTGAATCCCGTTGGGCACGGACTTTGCATTTTTCATTGAACGAACAAACCAACACGGGGCGACAGTTCGACCGGACGGCGGATATCCGCAAGTCCCGGGCTGGAGAGCGTCTGCGCGCCCCGCGTGACCGTTGGTCATACGGTCTTCGGTTCCCCATTCACAAAGGAGAATTCCATGAACTTGCTCAATCGATTTGGCGGCCGGATTTGGGATCCCTGGCGCGAGATGGGCCACCTGCAACACGAAATGAGCCGCCTGCTGGCTGATGCCCGGTCTCACGCCGGTACGGTCGCTCGCGAATTCCCGCCGGTCAATCTCTATGCCCGCGAGGACGATCTGCTGCTGACGCTCGAAATGTCCGGAGTCGACCCGTCGCAAGTCGATGTGACGGTCACGGGCGACGCAGTGACAGTGAGCAGCGAGCGGCCGGCTGATGTACCGACGGAAGGGGCCAGCTTTCATCGTCGCGAACGTCCCAGCGGACAATTCCGCCGGTCGTTGAAGCTTCCGTTCGAGGTCGATCCTTCCCGGACCGAAGCGGCGTACGAGAAGGGAATCCTGCGGGTGAAGATGACTCGCCCCGAAACACAAAAACCGCGCAAAATTTCGGTGAAGCCGGTTTGAACCGGCAAGTTGAACCGACTGCGCCCTCTGACTCAAGAAAGGAAAAACCTCCCATGAACGCGAATTCTCGAAACCAATGTTGCGATGTCCGAAACGAGGCGAAAAACGCTGACAAGCAGGAATCGACAACACCCGAGGGAACCGAACGGACAAAGGCCCGAAAGGTCTATGTGCCGCTGGTCGACATCGTGGAGACGGGCGAGGCCCTCCTGCTGGTCGCCGACATGCCGGGTGTCGATGAAAACGGGATCGACGTGACGGTCGAGAAAAACGTGCTGACCGTGAAAGGCGTCGTGAGCGGAGAAACCCCGGAGGGCTACAAGCTGAGTTATGAAGAGTACGGAATCGGCGATTACGAGCGGTCGTTCACGTTGACGAACGAAATTGACCGCAATGGGATCACAGCCACGATCAAGGATGGAATTCTGAAGCTGTCACTGCCCTTGGCCAAAGAGGCCACTTCGAGAAAGATCGCCGTTGCGGCAGGTTGAGCGAATCGCGCCACGGTGGACGATCGCCCCCGTTTCGCTGCTGCGAGTGTTTTCAATCATCGGCCCGGCTGTTTCCAGACAGCCGGGCTGATTTGTTTGTTGGACGCGCGGCGGATGCGGTCGTCGAGCCTCGAACCCCGGGACTCGAATTGCTAAAGTTGGCGATTAGCACTGATAGGTTTCGAAAATCCAACCCGTTCGAGAGCGTAAAGCTGCTCGAGCAACGAAAGTTCCTGCCGACATGAGTGACATAACGCTTTCCGCCCCCGCTTCACAGGCTCTCACCCGACTTCAGGCCGCCGTTTCCGAGGGAAAACTCACCGACACCGCGGCCGCAAATATCAAGCGCTGGTTGACCGAATCGGGCTACGCGGCATACGCGGCCCGAATCGTCGAACTGATCGAGGCGGGTAAATTCGAGCAGCTCGATTCGCTGTTCTGGGAGGTCATTCCATTCGGCACCGGCGGACGACGGGGACTGATGTCGGAGTTCGGGTCGGCCACCATGAACGAACGAACCGTCGCCGAGTCGGCCGACGGAATCGCCGTCTATCTCGCACGAGCCAAGGGAAAGCCCGGCGGAAAAGCGGTCATCGCCTACGATACGCGTCTGCGCTCGCGCGAGTTCGCCGAACTCTCGGCCCGCGTGCTGGCCGCCCACGGGTTGCAGGTCTCATTGTTCGAGGCGCCCCGTTCAACCCCCGAGTTGTCTTTTGCCGTCCGACATCTGCGGTGCGATGTCGGACTAATGATCTCCGCCTCGCACAACCCCCCTTCCGACAATGGGGTCAAAGCGTACTGGTCGACCGGAGCGCAGGTTCTGCCGCCGCACGACGCGGGAATCATCGAATACGTCTACCAGTCGAACGAGATCCCGCTCGTCGATCTCGATGCGGCCATCGCCGAGGGAAAGATCGAACAGGTCGGCGAAGCCATCGACGACGCTTACATCCGAACAGTCCGAATGCTCACTCTTTCTTCTGCGCGCGATTTGCCGGTGTTGTTCACCCCCTTGCACGGCGTGGGGGAAACTTCGGTGTTTCGTGTTCTCGAAGAGGCCGGATTCGAGGGCGTGGAGATCTTCGAGCCGCAGCGTGCTATGGATGGCAACTTTCCGAACGTCCCCAATCACCTCCCCAACCCGGAACTTCCGGCCGTGTTCGGTCCCCCGATCGAACAGGCGAAAAAAACGGAAGCCGCGCTGATTCTCGCCAGTGACCCGGATGCCGACCGACTGGGGGTTTGCGTTCGCGACGCGCGTGGCGAGTACGTCCACCTTTCAGGAAACCGAACCGGAGCGTTGCTCACCGATTATGTCTGCCGCAAGCGCCGGGCGGTGGGAACGCTGGGGCCGCAACATTTCGTCGTCGAGACCCTGGTGACCTCTCCTCTGATCGCGTCGATCGCAAAGGCAAACCGGATTCGAGCGATCGACAATCTGCTCGTCGGTTTCAAGTACATTGCACAGACGATGGACCGCGAAGGACCGGAACGGTTCGTTTTCGGAGCCGAAGAATCGCTGGGCTTTCTCGCCGGCAGCTACGCCCGCGACAAAGACGCCGCGATCGCCGCGCTGTATCTGTGTGAATGCGCCGCCGAATTGAGAAAGCAGGGGAAGACGCTGCTCGATCGATTGGACGAACTGTTCCTCGAGCACGGCTACTTTGTCGAGACGCAGCGTTCGGAAACATGTCAGGGACCGAAGGGAAAAGCCCTGATCGGCAAGCTCATGGACGAATTCGCCAGCAACCCGCCGACGTCGCTTGCGGGAATCGAGCTGGCGCGCGTCCGCGACTACCGGCAGCACGAAACGCGAACGCTCCCCGACAACTTCAAGCTCGTCGATCTTCCTGATCCCAAAGGGGATCTGTTGATCTTCGAGTCGAAAGCCGGAGAGTGCGAGATCAGCTTTGCGGCCCGGCCGTCAGGGACAGAACCGAAAATCAAGTTCTATTTCTTCGCCAAAGCCGCGTGTACGGCCCCTGAGGCGCTGGGCGACGTCAAAGCCCGCACCGAAGGGCAGCTCCGCGAGTTTCAGTCGGCCCTCTCCGCGTGGGTCCAGCAAGTTTGGGCGACAGGTTGATTGCGCCGAGTCAGGAGCAATATCCCACCCAAGCCGACTGCCGCGCGGTCGGTTTGGGGTGAAAGCATTCACAGTGGTATCATGGCGATATGCAAAGGTTGCTCTCGTACCTGCAACTGTGTCGGTTCGCAGCGGTCTTTACGGCGCTGGCCGATATTTTTCTCGGCTACCTGCTGACGCAGCCCGATCTTTCGCCGGAGCGTGACTTCGGCTTGTTGCTGGTTTCGTCGGCGGGGCTGTATCTGGCGGGAATGGTGTTCAACGACGTCTTCGACCGCAAGGTCGATGCCGCAGAGCGCCCCAACCGACCGATTCCATCCGGTCGCGTATCACTTCCGGCGGCGATTCGATTCGGCGCCGCGTTGATGGTCGTCGGCGTCGCGGCCGCCGCCTTCGTCGGGACACAGAGCGCGATCGTCGCGGGAATGATCGTGGCAGCGATCTTCCTCTATGACGGAGCGCTCAAATCGACGCCGCTCGGGCCGCCGGCGATGGGAGCGTGCCGATTTCTCAACGTGATGCTGGGCGCGAGCACGGCCGACGACCCGATCGCCGGGATCCCAACGCTGGCCTCTGTCTGGGCTCATCCACAATTGCACGTGGCACTGGCGCTCGGAATCTACATCACCGGCGTGACCTGGTTCGCCCGCAAGGAGGCCGGCATCAGCAGCCGCTGGCAACTTGGAGGAGCGCTCGCAGTGATCAATTTCGGGCTGATCCTGCTGGCCGCGTTCGCCCTGCACTGGCACGATCCGTCCATGGTCCCTCGAAGCTGGAACACTTTGCTGCTGCTGGCGGCGACCGGCGTCATCCTCAATCGTCGATTGGCCAATACGATTTTCGATCCGGTCCCGGCCAAAGTGCAGGCATCGGTGCGAACGCTGCTTATGTCGCTGGTGATGCTCGACGCGTCGATGGTGTTCTTCGTCAACGAGAACAGGATGTACGCCCTCGCCGTCGTCCTGCTGCTCGTCCCCGCCCAGGCCCTCGCCCGCTTCCTCGCCGTCACGTAACGCCCCACCGCGGGCGAGGAGTTGAAGAGTTCAAAAGTTGAAGAGTTGAAGAGATTCGGCGGGCTTCGCCTGCCGTCGCTCTTGAACTCTGTAACTCTTAAACTTTTATCCTTCGGCGACGTCGACGTAGACTTTGAGGGCGTCTTTGTCTTCGACGAGCAGCCGCATCATTTCCTTGAAATTGCCGATGCCGGCGACGGGGTTCGTGAGGATCCGTTCGATCACCCCCGGATAGGTGACTTCTCCCAAGGCCAGGTCGGCGATCCCCAGCTCGAAATGACGGCGATTGGCGTTGACCGAGCCGAGGAGCAACTTGTTCCCCAAAACCCAGTTCAGGTTCACATGGTCGGAGGGAACGTCGGTCCGCCGCTGGCCTCCGGTGATGCTTGTCCAAACTTCGACTCCATTGTGTCCGAGAACTTCCATCGCCCCGAAGGCGATTTCGCTCGAACCGGTGGCTTCGATGATCAGATCAGGCTTTCCGACTTCCCCCACCAACTGCTTGAGCGTCTTCTGCTTCGTGCTGACATAGCGCGCCCCCATCCCTTCGACAATCTCCGATTTGAGGCACGGCGCCAGGCCACGCGCGAACGTAAAGACTTCAAGCCCGCGCAGCCGGAGAATCAACGTCGACAGCAAACCGATCTGCCCCGCCCCCGTGACGAATGCCAGCTTGGGGTCCCACACCTGCAATCGCTTCTGCGCCTCATACGCCTGCTGGACTGCTTTCGCGGCGCAGCTCATCGGTTCGGCCAGCACATGCAGATGCTTGAGGCCGACCGGCATTCGCACGACGAATTCCAGATCGTCGACGTAGTGCTCGGTGAGAAACCCGTGCAGCAGATTGATGCCCCGCTCGTAGTAGACCTCTTCGCTCGTGATGTCGGAACGGCCGATCTTGTCGTAGATCGATCCCCCAGGGCGGCGGACCGTGCAGGTCACATAGTCGCCGGGTTTCACGTGCCGCACGTTGGCCCCGACTTCTTCGACGATCCCAAACGATTCGTGGCCCAGCACGAGAAAGTCGTACCCCGGAGGGGCATTGCCATACAGAGCGTCGTTGATTTCGCGGTCGGTCGCGTCGACTCCGACCTTGAGAACGCGCACCAGAACTCCGCGGCCGCCGGGAATGTCGTCGACGCGAGGCTTGGGCAACTCGGCCAGGTGAACACTGCTGGCATGACCGGGACGAACAGCAATCGCTTTCATATCGTTGTCATTTCGAAATTCAGTTGAATGATGGAATCAGATCCACGAACCGGCGCCACAGCCATTCGCTTATCTTCGCGACTCTCACCGGGCTTGACTCTTCGCGCGTCCTCACGAGCTCGTTCAGCTCGGAGACTGAAAACCGAGCTCCTGAAATCGGACGAGGTCGATGACGTCGGTGATCTTCAGCGCAGAAATGGCTTCGTAGGCGACGAGCACTTTACGAGCCCCCAAGCTATCGGGTTTGTCCCGCTCCAGCAACAGAATGCCGGGAGAGAGCAGATAACTGACGAAAGGGATCGCCTCGCCAAACGTCGTAATCAGCAGCCCCCGTCGGGGCATGCTCGCAGGCCAGTTCTCGAACAAGGATCGCCAGTATTCACCGGAATTCATGGAGCACTTGGGGGACAAGGAGTCGCGAGTCGGGGAGAGAACGGCAGAGCTACAGAGGTCGGCGCTGCAGAGGCGCTTGGCTGCCGTTCTGCTGCGCTGATCTCTGTAGCTCTTCTTCCACCGGGCTTGCCTCTTCGCACGTCTTCACTTCAGCAGTATGACGCAGGAGTATCGTGCTCGCGGCTACGAGACGCAAGGCGGGATGGTTTCGCTGCT
Source organism: Planctomycetales bacterium (assembly GCA_020050375.1). Classification (GTDB taxonomy): domain Bacteria; phylum Planctomycetota; class Planctomycetia; order Planctomycetales; family Planctomycetaceae; genus SIAF01. The sequence goes on along the minus strand of JAGVKR010000592.1, from coordinate 3,745 downwards.
GCGCGTCTCTTCGCTGCAGGTTAGCTTCTCAGCAATTCCCCCTGCTCCAGGCAGTCACACAACTTGCGATAGAGCTCAAGCAACGGTTGCGAGTTGGTCGGGTTGAAACCGGCTGCCTGGAGCGACGTGACAATCCGTCGGGCGAGCGGGCCTTCGTTCGTAATGACTTCCAGGACCGGCTGCCAGCCAAGATCCATCCGTTTCTCTCTCCATAGAATTTCGAGCAGATACCGCCACAGTTCGCCGGCCGTGCATGGCCCGGCGGAATATCCCACTGCGTCGAGATACGCCACATCGGAAATCACAGCCCGGTCAGCATCGCGGATCGTTGCCAACAAGATTTTTTCGAGCGGCTCGACAGCAAAGGCCTGTTGCGCGGCCAGATTGCTGAATCGCTCGTCGACCAGGGCCTCAAGCAGCGCCACAACAGCCGCACAGATAGCGACGTCAGCCCGCGGGCACTCTTGGACGTCCATCACGCGAATCTCAATCGCGCTCCGCTGAAAGCGGGCGATCGCTCCGCGGGCGTTGAGCCATTCGTGCTGGAGGATTCCCCCCGGATCGTGCGGAGCGATGTCGGCGTAGAGCCGCTGCAGAATCTGCCGCTCGTAATCGACTCGCGTGTAGACCGGTTCCGGAATCACGCGCCCGGCGATTGATGGAATCTTTCGCGAATTGGTCCGGTACACCTCCAGCCGATTGTCGAGGAACCCCGTCAGGCGCCCGTCCATCACCGGAGAGCTGGCGGTGAGCGCGGGCAGAATCGGCAATACGAGTCGGATGGCGGCATGCAGGCGGCCGAAGTCCTGATCGTCGGCAAACGGGAGATTCAAATGAACGCTTTGCAGATTCGACCAGCCGTGCCCCTGGCAACTGAAGATCCGATCGAAGGCTTCGTAGACCTCGTTGTATTCGTGCGTCCAGAGCTTCGTGTCGCGAAGCGGGTTCATCCAGGGGTGCATGCCGCCGGGCATCAAACGGGCGCCGTGCGGTGATAGGCGAGCGTTGATTTCCCGAATCTCCGTCTGAAACAACTGCGGCAAATCGTCGAGCGAACAGGCCGGCTCGCTGACCTTCAATTCGACGACATGAGCGACGAGCTCGTTGGACCAGTTCGTGGCGCCCCGCTCGATCTCACCGGTGATCGCGCCATCCGACGATCGAAGAACCTCGTCGGCGATCGGCCGGACCCCCAGCGTGCTGGCATCGACGATCATGTATTCAAGCTCGATCCCGAAGGCGGAAAAGAGCGGAAGCGCTGCCGGGGGACTCATGCGACAGTTCGTGCGACAAAGGAGCAATCAGTGGGATGGCCGGCGAGCGACCGGCGAAGTTGGCACACGTCAACGACGACAGTCACGATTCGTCAATGCCCGCACGCTTGCGCTCAAGCCGCCGGAGGAAAGTCTCCATGATCCGACGGTACAATTCACCTTTGAGAATCTTGTCCTCGACCCCGGCATCGATGTTCGGGTTGTCGTTGACTTCGATGACGAAGCAATGTCCGTTGGTCTGTTTGACGTCGACGCCGTAAAGGCCCTTGCCGATCAGATTGGCCGCTTTGAGCGCGGCACGGACCACGTGACGGGGGGCGATTTCGACGGGTATCGTTTCGGCGCGGCCGTATTTGCGAACCCCTCCGCCGTCGTTCTTGACGATCTGCCAGTGACCGGTCGCCATGTGGTATTTGCAGGCGTACAGCGGTTGCCCGTCGCAGACCCCGATCCGCCAGTCGAATGTGGTAGGGAGATACTCCTGCGCAATGAGAAGCTCCGAGCGCTCCAGAAAGGCAGTGGCGTGCTCAAGCAACTCCTGCTCGTTATTGGCCTTCACGACTCCCTGCGAGAAAGCAGCGTCGGGCTGCTTGAGCACGACGGGAAAGCCGAGCGTCTTGCCAATCTCGCCGACATTGTCTTCGTGAACGATCATGGTCCGCGGCACGGGAACCTTATGCCGAGCCATCAATTCGGCCAGATAGACTTTATTGGCGCATTTCAGGATCGACTCGGGATCGTCGATGACGACCAGCCCCTCGGTCGTCGCGCGACGGGCGAAGCGATACGTGTGATGGTTGACCTGCGTCGTCTCGCGGATGAACAACGCATCGAACTCGGCGATGCGGGCATAGTCGTCGCGCGTGACCAATTCGGTCGCGAGCCCCATCGATTCGGCCGCTTTGACGAAGCGATCGAGCGCCTTGGTGTCGGAGGGGGAAAGTTCGTCCTGCGGATTGTGCAGAATGGCCAGGTCGTACTTGGCGGGCACGCGCTTGCGCACGCTCGAGCGGCGGCCGGCGAAATACTCGGTGGCCTCCTGGATCACGAACCCATGATGCGGCTCCGGGATCTCTCCCACCGGGATCGGACTGATGTTCTTGAGCTGCCAGCGCTCATGGCACCGCTCGAAATGGGCCCTCAGGAGTGGCGCTTGAAACAGATTGAACAGGTGCAGGCTCAGTCGGTCGTGGCGTTTGGCCAGGTTTCGCCCGAAATAGACGCTGAGCGCGAATTCGTCGGAGTGAATCGGGGCCAAAGTGTGCTGAATCAGATCGTCGAGATCGTCGGAGACGAAGCGAACCATCGTCTGCGACTTCATGTCCTGAATCGTGGTGATGCTGGGCAACGGCTTGTGGCCCCGCGCCGTCGCCAGCAGCGTCACGTAATACCCGGCCGTTTGATACCGATACGAACGGCACAAGTTGAACAGCTTGACCGTCCGCAGCGCACCGTATTCGGGGCGGGTGAGATACGACCAGGCATCGATCACCTCGACTCCCGGGATGTGGAATTTCCACTCGGCGACGTTATTGACGACGATGAGAATCGACACGGCGGGCCTGTCTGGAGTGCTGGCGTGGTTCGATGATCAGAAAATTGGCGTCATACGTCACGATCCCCAGCAGGATGGCGCAGATGACGCGGTCGATACTGACGAGGTATTGATTCGTTCCCGAGAGCGGGTTTTTTCGGAGCGGGTCGGCGACGAGCACGTCGCGGGTTTCTTTGTCATAACCACACAACACCACGAAGTGACCGGCCGGCTTGCCCCGAACGTCGTCGGGCCGTCCTTCGGGCCCATCCTCACGCGAAGTGCCGTAAAGGTACGTCGCGCTCAGCCCGGTCAAAATCGGAATCTCACGGCCGAGGTATTTGCGGACGAGGGCCGTGGTCAAAACCTCGTATCGAATCTGCCCGCCGCGCTCGAGGAATTCGAGATAGGCCTGGGTCGCGATGCGGAGTTTCGGGTTGCGTTTGTACTCCATCTGAAGCCTTAGCCGCTGACGGAGATCGACCACCGCCGGGCCGAACCAGGTGGGATAGAACAGCTCGACGTTGTAGGTGAAGATCTTGGCCGTGTACCCGCGCTTGAGGGCGTGGTTGGCCAGCAGCACGTCGAGCGTCCCCCCGCTGTCGAGCATCGACACTTCGGCAACCACCTGCTCCAACGAAACGTGATCGCCAAAGTAGCGGTACAGCGCGTGCAGGCACGTCGGTCCGCAGGTGAAGTCGTCCGGCTGCGGCAGGATCTCAACGCGTAACTTCGTCTCCATCCGATCCGTCTTCCGGTGGGGAAGGTTCCTCCATGCTGCCTGAAAGGTTTCAACCGCGCGCAATGCTAGCAGGAGCCGCGTTTTGAGTCACGATCTTTTTTCCAGGAAGCTGTGACGATGACGACCGTGTGGTCGGGGAATGCGGAAGGGGACCGTCGGGAGGGGCATCCCGCATATTGACCCGAAGCGTTAGCG
>JAGVKR010000262.1 GCA_020050375.1 Planctomycetales bacterium | reverse complement strand
GTGCTGGCGATCGTCGGCCTGGTCGCGATCGCGCGGGCCGAATCGGCGATCACGCTGTTCATCGGCCTGGCTCTGCTGGGGCAGCTCGTCGGGTACAATTATTTTTCGGGCTTGTTCTACAGCACGGCCGGCAGCTCGCAGGAACGGCGTGCGCTGGCGGCTGGCATTCACGAAGCCACGCTCGCCGCCGGGATGGCGATCGGCACGGTCGCGGGCGGGTGGCTCGCTTCGGTAGTGGACCATCGCGCCCCGTACCTGCTGGCGGCGGCCGTGATGCTCGTCGTGATCGTCGTTCAAGCGGTCGCCTGGTGGCAATGGGTCTGGCCGCTCCGCCGGCCTGCGGCCGACGATGTCGCGGCACAGGATGCCGCCGCTTGATTTTCGGTAAAAAGAAAAACAGCCCGACTTCCAAAGGAAGCGGGCTGTTCGGGCGTAAACCAACAGATCTCGCCGTATGCGTCGTGCGGAGGACCAATTGTCGCGGCGCCGTCCCTGGCAACGTCCTGGTGGACACCCGCGCCAATGCACGATTTGGCAACCGGGACAGATCAGGCAAGCTGCTTGCGGCGCCCGACGAGCGTACGGATCCGTTCGGCGAGCAGGGCCGTGTCGAACGGTTTGCGGAACGTTTCGTTGAACACCGAGCGGTCGAAACCACTGGAGTTGTCTTCGTCGCTGAGCAGACCGACGAGGACGGTTTCGGTGTATTCGGCGTTCTTGCGGAGATTCTGAGCGATCATCACGGCTTCGTTGCGGCCCATGATGAAGTCGATGACGACGCAATCGGGATGCAGCGATTCGGCCTGAATGCCGGCTTCGAATCCGCTGTTCGCGAAGTCGAGCTTAAAAGTGTCGGCGTTCATCTGGTCCTTGAGCCCGTTGCGAATCAGGCTTTCGGCGCCGACGATCAGGATCTTGCCGACGGCTTCATCTTCGAGCTCACCGAGGGGCATCCCGTGTTCCTTGAGGAACCGGATGAGATGCTCGCGGGGAATGCGGCGATCCTGTGAACCGGGAATGCGGTACCCGCGCAGGCGTCCTGAGTCGAACCACTTGCTTACGGTACGGGGCGCAACTTTACAGATCTTAGCTACCTGTCCAGTAGTAAAGATCGTTTTCATAGCTGGCTCTCCAATGACTTATCTGTCAATTCAGGCAGAGGGGTGCGGGCCCTCTGGAGGCTGCTTCTACCACGTTGGTTGGCGATCCGTGCCTTGTGGTCCTCTTGGCGAACCACCGTGGTCTGGGGTCGAAGCAGGTCTCGGGTTTTGGAAGACGGCTGTTGGTTTTTCGCCTCAGCGGTCTGTCGCCATACGTTGGCGGGGATCGTGCGGGAAAACGACTGACGTAAATGAGTCCGTACGGGGAATGCTGACGACGCGATTCGCTGCCACCCTACGGACGCGAAGGGGAGCAGCGGCGTCTCTCCGGTTCTTAGAGAAGGGACCGGGCGCCAGATGGCAGACATTCCCGCGGCACAGGCGTGATGTGTCTGTCGTAATGGCGAGTCCCCCCTCAGACGTTTTCGAGCTGCCAATCGTCGAATGCACCAATCGCAGCGTGTGCATGCATTCTTTGTGTTCTTCCAGCTCTGACCGTCTACCGTATTGTTTCGATCCGCAACCGGTGCCGACTTTAGGTTCTTTGGCACGAACACCCGTGGCACCGTGGGAGTTCCGTCAATAGCAGTTTTTCCGGCGAACCTTTTCGACTGTCGGGTGTCCGCCGATAACCGCCAGTGCCGCAACCGGTTGTGAATAATTTGCCCCATTTTCGCCGGTCGCGATGGGCCAAGAGGGGGGTGGGGCAGGCAGTTTGTGACGGCATCTTGCATTCGAAAAAAGTCGCGCCGCGCACAATCGCGCTTTGGCCCGTGTTGCAAGTCGCTCGATCGAAAAGCGCTGTCATTCCTTCGGTCATGAAGAGATCTTGCGCGCCGATTGCAGCGCGCAGCGCCGCGAGTGCAACCTGTCTGCGGCGCGATGCACTCTGTGCAACAGCGACCGCCGACACTCAAGCCTCAAGTCTCAGGCCTCAAGTCTCCACTCAAGCCCCAACACTGGATCGTCGGGCTTCGTTCGCATACGATCCATTCGTCAAGCGGTGCACGTCGCGATTGTCTCCGCGACGCGTCGCTGGCAAGGCGTGGCCCCCTGCCGAAGAAGCGTCATGCTGCACGTGACTTGCCGCACATACAGTCGCCCGGCGCTTTACGGGTTGAGTCTGTTGGCGCTGCTCGGGGCTCTGTTCGCTCCGGTCGACTCTGCCGCGGCCCCAACCGTTCCGCGGACCGTCGAGACGAGCGGGTTGGAGCTCATCACTCCCACAACGCAGCAGTCGATCAATCGCGGCCTGGAATTCCTGGCGCTCAACCAGAACGACGACGGGTCGCTGGGCGGAGGCAGCTATTACCGCCGTCACGTGGCGGTGACGGCCTTGGCCGGGATGGCGTTTCTGTCGGCGGGCAACACGCCCAATCGGGGCAAATACGGACGCAACGTTGAAAAGGCGGTCCAGTTCATCCTGGCCAATACCGATCCGACGGGATTGATCTCGACCCCCGATGCCCGGCAGCAAAACCCGATGTACGGGCATGGGTTCGCGGCTTTGTTTCTGGCGGAAGCGTACGGCATGACCCACCGGGCCGATATCCGCGAAAAGCTCAAGCTGGCGATCAACCTGATCATCAATACGCAGAATAAGGAAGGGGGCTGGCGCTACTTTCCCGTCCGCAAAGAAGCCGACATCTCGGTCACGGTTTGTCAGATCATGGCGCTCCGCGCGGCACGCAACGCCGGGCTCTACGTCCCCAAGAGCACTGTCGATCTGTGCACCAAATACGTCAAGCAGTGCCAGAATCCCGATGGAGGCTTCAATTACCAGTTGCTGGCGGCCAATGGCAGCCTCTGGCCGCGCTCGGCGGCCGGCCTGGTCGCGTTGTACAGCGCCGGCATCTATGAAGGACGTGAAATCGAACGCGGGTTGAAGTATCTGACTGATCATTTGCCACGCGGCGAGGTCTTCCGCAACGAGGCGTTCTACTTTTACGGCCACTACTATGCCGTGCAGGCGATGTGGCATGCGGGGGGGAATTACTGGCGACAATGGTATCCCGCCATCCGCGATGAATTGCTGAGCCGGCAGGCACAGAATGGAAGCTGGTCCGACATGACGGTCAACAGCGAATACGGCACAGCAATGGCCTGTATCGTCCTGCAGATGCCGAACAATTACCTGCCGATCTTCCAGCGATGAGTCGTCGTAGCCTTTGGGCAGGCTGTGCCTGCCGCGCATCAAAATCGACGTCATCTCTCAATCCCGTCAGGCTCAGCCTGGCCTGCGCTCTGATGGCGTATCAGGCGATGGCGGGATTTGCGCAGGACAACCCGAATCGGCAGGTCGTTGTCAGCACGAACACCGGGCGCGAGTTGACCGGCAACCTCGTCAGCCTCGAGGCCGGGCAACTGACCGTCGCCGCGCCGGACATGCAGAGATGGCCGACGAAAAACCTGGTTCACCTGAAGTTCAAGAACCGCAAGTTGCTGAAAAGCACGGAAGTTCCGGTGGTGCTGCTGGCCGATGGCGGTTCCCTCACGGCACGGGCCTTCGGTAGCGACGACGAAACGTTGACTGTCCACTGGGAACAATATCACGTCTGGGCTCCCCTCAAACTGCCGCTCGACGCGGTCCGCGGGTTGATTTTTTCCCGTCCCGATGACGCGGCCGCCGATGCGCGGCTATGGAATCGGATCCTGGAGCATCGGGAGCGACACGACCTGGTCCTGCTCAACAACGGCGACACGCTGATCGGGCAGTTTGCCGGCCTCAACGAGCAAACGCTCACGCTCGAAACGACGACGGGCAAGTCGTCGGTCGACCGATCGGGCCTGCGGGGCATCGCCTTCAACCCGGAGCTGACGAATATCGAACGGCTGAAAGGGGAAGGAGCGCTCGTCTCGCTTCTGGATGGGAGCCGATTTCGGGTCCAAAACCTGAAGCTCGGACCGGGCTCGCTCGATCGCGTCGAATGTCGGACGCTTTTCGGCGCTCGCCTCGATTTGCCAATGCTGACGATCGACTCGTTGCGGTTTCTGGGAGGGTGCGCGACGTACCTGTCGGACCTGGAACCCTCAGAATATCGCTTCGAGCCGTATTTCGATTTCGCCTGGCCACTCCGCCGCGATCGAAACGTGCAGGGGGGGCCGCTCCGTTTACGCGGCACTTCGTATCCGAAGGGGCTCGGGCTCCATAGCCAGAGCGAAGTTTCATATCGCCTTGATGGCAAGTACCGCCGGTTCCAGGCGACGATCGGCATCGACGACGATGCAGAGGGGAAGGGGAGCGCGATTTTCGAAGTCCTGCTCGACGGCAAGTCGGTCTCCCGGAGCGACAATCTGACGGGGATCCATCCGGCGGTCTTGCTCGACCGGATCGACGTGACGGGGGCGAAGCTGCTCACCCTGCGGGTCGAATTCGGAGCGCTTGCCGACATCCAGGATCATGCCGACTGGTGCGACGCCCTGTTGGTCAAGTGAGCACAAAACGGCGACTTGTCAGCCGGTTGTGAACCGGTTACGCTGCCACAGTGATGCCCAATTCTCAATCGTTGCGAGACCGAATCGTCATCACTGGGGTCGGGTTGACGAGTCCGATCGGCAGTAGCCTGCCCGAGTTGCGCGCCAACCTCCTCGAGGGACGGTCGGGGGTCGGCACGTTCGAAACCCGGTACATCGGCGAAGTCCTGGCGGGAGTCTGCCACTTCGACGAATTGCGCTATCAGAAGCGAAAAGAGGTCCGCCGCGGGACGCGGGCCGGGTCGATCTCGATCTACTGCGCCAACGAAGCAGTTCGCGACGCCGGGCTCGACTGGCCGACCGTCCCCAAGGAGCGGGTCGGGGTCTACATCGGGATCACCGAGCACGGGAACGTCGAGACCGAGAACGAAATCCACGAGATTTCCAAATACAACTACGACACGAGCACCTGGTCGCACCACCACAACCCGCGGACGGTCGCCAACAGCCCGGCAGGGGAGGTGACTCTAAGTCTGGGAGTGACCGGGCCGCACTACACGCTCGGCGCCGCCTGCGCCGCGGGAAACATCGGCTTCATTCAGGGAGTGCAGATGCTGCACCTGGATGAGGTCGACATGGCGATCGTGGGGGGGGTCTCCGAGAGCATCCATACGTTCGGGATTTTCGCGAGTTTCAAGAGCCAGGGGGCGCTGGCGTCGCACACCGACCCGACAAAGGCGTCACGGCCGTTCGATCTTCAGCGAAACGGGATCGTCGTGGCCGAAGGGGGCTGCCTGTGCGTCCTCGAGCGGTTGCCCGACGCTCAGCGGCGGGGAGCGAAAATCTACGGCGAAATCGTCGGTTACGCGATCAATTCGGACGCGACCGACTTCGTGCTGCCGCATGCC
>JAGVKR010000785.1 GCA_020050375.1 Planctomycetales bacterium | reverse complement strand
GAGCCGCGGGCGCTGGTTGGCTTCGCCGGCCCGCGCGTCGTGCAGGCGACCGTCAAGCAGGAGCTGCCGGAAGGTTTTCAGACCAGCGAATTTCTGCTGGCCCATGGATTTGTCGACCGCATTGTGGCCCGTCCGGAGTTGCGAACCGAAATTGCACGGGTCATCGACTACTGCGTCAAATAGCCATGAACTTCCTCAGGAAGCTGTTTCAGCGCAAGAAGAGAGTTCCCCGGATCGAGGTCACGCAGCGGTTTGCGCTGATCGGACGGGTGGGGCAGGGGAGCATGTCGCGCGTCTTTCGGGCGCGCGATTCGCAGACCGGCAAGATCGTGGCGCTGAAGATCCTCGACAAAGAAAAAACCAGGCGGTTCGAGGCCCGCTTTGCCGTCGAGCTGCACAAGCCCAGCGAAGGGGAAATCGCCGTCACCCTCAAGCATCCCCACATCGTCCACACGTACGAATGGGGGATGACGCGCGAGGGCGAGCAGTTTCTCGTGATGGAATTCGTCGAAGGGGTCAGCCTGAGCTACCTGGTCGAAGTCCAGAATCCGCTGATGAAGAGCAAACGGCTGCGGTTCATGATTCAGTTGGGAGAGGCGATCCGGCATTTTCATGAGCAAGGCTGGATCCATCGCGATATTTGTCCCCGGAACGTGATCGTCACCGCCGACAATCAGGTCAAGCTCATCGATTTCGGGCTCGTCGTCCCCAACACGCCTCCGTTTCAGGTTCCGGGAAACCGGACCGGGACGGCGACATACATGGCGCCTGAGCTCATCAAGCGTCTCCGCACCGATCAGCGGATCGACGTGTTCTCATATGCGGTGACCTGCTTTGAGATGTACACCAAGCGGTTCCCGTGGGGGGCGGCCGAGACCCTCGAAACGGTGATGCAGCACATCAATAATCCCCCTGTCGACATTCGCACGCTCGTTCCCGAGATCGACGAACAGATCGCAGCGACGATCATGAAGGGGCTCGCGGACGACCCCGCCCGCCGCTGGCCCGACGTGGTCTCGATGGTCCGGCAGTTCCGCGATGTCAACGCGCGGCTGAAGGCGGCCCGATCCGGAGTTCCCGGAACGAGTCAGTCCACCAGCGAGATTCAGGTTTTCGACGGAAACGAGCCGAGGTCCCCCCGCCCCGATCGGCCGCGCCGCCGCAGGAAGAAGAAGAAGCGGCCTGAGTGAATGCCGAACCCATGCCGTCATTCGCCAAGCCCACGATTCTCATGTGCCCGCCCGACTTCTACGGGATCGAGTACGAGATCAATCCGTGGATGAGTCGCAGTCGCAAGAGCGACGACGCCCTGGCCCGGGCGCAATGGCACGGCCTCCACGCGCTTCTGGCCCAACTGGGGACCGACATTCGTCTGATGACCCCCGTGCCACGGCTCCCCGACCTGGTGTTCACCGCCAATGCCGCGTTGGTGTGGCGCGACGTTGCGTTCGTGGCGCGGTTTCGTCATTCGGCCCGTCAGCCGGAGACCCCCGTTGATGAAGCGTGGTTTCACTCTGTTGGATTTGAAACCCGCCTTTGTCCCGAGGGCTGGGATTTCGAAGGAGCAGGCGACGCGCTGTTCTGCGGCGAGACATTGTATGGCGGATACCTGATTCGTAGCGACGCCGGCGCATTGCAGTGGCTCGGGGCCCAGATCGGCTGTCGCGCGATTCCGCTCCAGCTCGTCGACGACCGCTACTATCACCTCGACACGTGCTTCTGCCCGTTGAGCGCGACGGAGGCGATTTATTATCCGCCGGCCTTCGACGACTACGCCCGCCAGGCGCTGGTCGACTCGGTGCCGACGCTCGTGGCGGTCGATGCTGCAGAGGCGGCCCGTTTCGCCTGCAATGCCGTCGTTGTGGGGCGCGACGTCGTGCTCAACACCGGCTGTCCTCAACTGGCCAATGCTCTGGCAGACTTGGGATACCGCGCGCACAGCACCGACCTGGGAGAATTCATCAAAGCCGGCGGCAGCGCCAAGTGCCTGACTTTGCGGCTGGACGGTGAAGAGGCGGCCGATTGGCCATAAGGGCGCATTTCCTCCATGTTCAAATGGGGCAGGAAGTTCCAAAAACGGCGTGGCGGCGGCGAATATCGAATCGCTTGACAGCCGTCCGAAAAGGGGGGATGATCGTATTAGCGCCGTCGACGATCAAACGCACTTCCCTTTTTCACCGCAAGCGGACCAAACTCGATGTCATCCAACCGCCGCCTCGATCTTGATGAAGTGAACGACGTTACGGTCGCACGCTTCACCGACAAGAAAATTCTGGACGAAAGCAATATCCAGATCATCGGCAACCAGCTCTTCAGCCTGGTCGACGAAGACCACCGCCAGAAAATCGTGCTGGATTTCACCAACGTCGAGTACCTGTCGAGTGCGGCCCTCGGCAAGCTGATCACGATGGACAAAAAGGTCAAAGCGTCGGGTGGAAAGCTGCGTTTGTGCTCGATCCGGTCGGATATTCTCGAAGTCTTCAAAATCACGCGTCTCGACAAGCTGTTCACCATCCGTGAGAACCGCGAGAAGGCTCTGGAAGGGTTCTAATTTCTCCGAGAACAACTCGAGCCTGCCGAGTTATGCCTACGCGCGACGAACGTGTTGAAGAATTCGAGGTGGTCATCCCGAGCGACACGGCTGCCGGACAGCCGGTGCAGGATCGGATCGTTCAGCATCTCGAAGCGCTGAAGTACGACGATCGCGATGTGTTTGGCGTTCGGTTGGCCATCGAAGAGGCCCTGGTCAACGCGATCAAGCACGGCAATCGGATGGACCCGAACAAGACGGTTCGCGTCTTCTGCCGCGTCAATCATCAGAAGATCCGCATCGAGGTCGAAGACCAGGGAGAAGGCTTCGTTCCCAGCGACGTCCCCGACCCCACCGCCGACGAGAATCTCGAGCGTCCGTGCGGCCGCGGCATCATGCTGATGCGGGCCTTCATGACGTTGATCGAGTACAACGCCGCCGGCAACCGCGTCGTGCTCGAGAAGCACCGCAGCACCGAGACCGCCGGTTGAGTTGCACCGATCGAATCGTGTGCCTACGTCGAATCGCAGGACGACCGCGACCACAACGCCGCGCTGTTGTCTCTTTATCTCTTCAACTTTTTATCTCTTCAACTCGCCGGGTCCCGTTCATCGCCCCGCATCGCGTAATCGCGGGTCGGTCGCTTCCTGCAACCCTTCGCCGATCAGGTTGTAGGCGAGCACCGCCAGGAAGATCGCCAGGCCGGGGAAGAAGATCAGCCACCACAGGTTCATATTTTGACGGCCCGAGTTGAGCAGCGTTCCCCAGCTCGGGTTGGGAGGGGGCGCTCCAAATCCCAGAAAACTCAGGCCGCTCTCGATGAGAATCGCCGAGGCAATCCCGAACGTGATCGGCACGAGAACCGGCGCCAGCGCGTTGGGCAACACGTGCCGAAAGACGATTCGCGGCCAGCCGACGCCGAGCGCCCGTGCGGCGATCACGAAATCACTCTCGCGAAGCTTGAGGAACTCGGCCCGCGCCAGCCGGGCGATGCTCGTCCAGCCGGTGCAACCGATGATCGCCATCATGTGCCAGATCGTCGGTTTGTCGACGAGGGCGATCAGGGCCAAAATCAACACGAGCGTGGGAACGCACATCACAACTTCGGTGATCCGGCTGAGCAGCATATCGGCCCATCCGCCGAGGTAGCCGCCGAGCGCTCCGAGCGCAATGCCAATCGCCCCCGCCAGCCCCATCGAAACGAAGCCGACGAGCAACGCGATCGTCGTCCCGTGCACCATCTGGGCGAAAACGTCGATTCCCTCCTGATTCGTTCCGAACAGGTTGAAGCGGTTCGGACGCCCCTTGTCGCCGGATGGGTTTTCGGGCTGACCTTCCCATTCCCCCGTGCGAATGCGGCGATAGGGATCCTGGTAGAGGAGCGGCCAGATCGCCCAGCTTTTGGGGTCTTTCTTCTTGAGATTCTCGGGATAGAGCTTGCGAAACCGATCTTTGAAAAAGATCGGGTTCTCCCAGGCGGGGTTGAAATACGCCAAGGCCGGAAAATACAACTTGCCTTTGTATCGGCAGACGACCGGCTTCGTCCCCGCGATCGCCGGTGCGAGCAGAGCAACGAGGACGAGGAAGCCGACATAGCATAGGGCGGCCATCGCCAGCCGTCTCTGCCGAAACTGCCGCCACGCCTCGGCCCAGAAGCCGCGCGAAATGTTTGACTGTTTCGCGGCAGAGGCGAGGTGAACATCGGCGGATGGAAGAGTGGTCGGCATGCGACTGATCGAAGCAAGCTCACAGTGTGTGGAAAGTTGTCGTGTGGACTTCAGTCCACACGACATTTTTGGGATCGTGTTGGCTAAAGCCAACACGACAGATTATGTGCGACGCCTTGTTGATCGAGACTTTCACGCGTTCTCACGAATAACTGATGCGCGGATCGACCAGCGCATACAGCAGATCGGCCAGCAGTTGGCCGGCCAGCGTCAGGACCGAGAACATCAGGGTCAAACCCATGATCGTCGCGTAATCGCGCTCTGCGATCGATTCGAAAAACAGCCGCCCCATTCCCGGCCACGAGAAGATCTGCTCGAGGATCACCGATCCGCTCAAGAGGGCCGGCAGCGTCAAGCCGATCTGTGTGACGAACGGAATCAGCGTGTTGCGGAAGGCATGGACGACCAGCACCCTCATCGGGCCGACCCCCTTGGCCCGGGCCGTGCGGACGTAATCCTGCCGCACGACCTCGGCCATGTTGGCCCGGATGAACCGGGCGTCATAGGCCAGGCTGATATACGTGTAGCACGTGATGGGAAGAATGGCATGTCTTCCGATATCGAGGACTTTGCCCAGCGCCGACAGCGATTCGTAATCGTCTCCGGTCATCCCCCGGAGCGGGAGCCACTCGAGGTTCTGATAAAAAACGATCAGCAGAAACAGCGCTCCAACGAACGACGGCAATGAATACAGCATGTACAAAAGCACGCTCGTGATTCGTTCGTCGAGATGGCCGCTGCGAACGGTGGCGTAGAGCCCCAGCGGCGTCGAGAGGATGTACGCGAGGAGAATTGAGGTAAGCGACAAAAGCAACGTCGGACCGACGCGCTCCTGGATGAGCTTCGTCACGGGCTGCTTGCGCGAGATCGAACGCCCCAGGTCTCCCTGAAGGAGCTGCCCGACCCAGCCAACGTAAGCCTGGGGCCACGGCTTGTCGAGCCCATAGCTTTTCCGCAGACGCTCAAGATCGGCCGCGCTGATTTTGCGGCTGGGATCCTCGCCCATCGCCAGCGTGATCGGCGAGCCCGGCATGTTGCGAATCAGGCCGAAAATCACAAACGTTATGAGCAGCAGCGTGAAAGCGCCGATCATCAGGCGGCGGATCACGTAATTCAGCATAGGTGGTGTGCTTGCGACAGAAAGAGGCGTGGCGGAAATCGAGCGGTTCAGGTCAGGTGTGACGATTTGTCATGGCTTGACCTTGTAGATGCTGCTGAAACCCGGACCGTAGTGGTAAGGGCCGCGCGGGCTGAACGTGTAGCCCCGCAACTGCTTGTTGAAGGCGTAAAACGAGTTCCGGTAAAAGAGCCAGGTGTAGGGCTGGTCGGCGTAAGTCAGCTCGTGAATCTTCGCGTAGAGGGCACCGCGCTTTTTGCGGTCGAACTCCTTGCGGCCCAAATCGAAGAGCTTGTCGACTTCTTTGTTCGAATAGAACCCGTAGTTACGTTCGTGGCCGGTGCCCCAGATGTTCTCGGATGTATCGGGATCCGAGCCGGTCCCCCAGCCGCCGAAGGCTGCCTGGAATTCGTGATTCATCATTTTTTCCTGGAGCACGGCGAACTCGATCGGTCGCACGTTGCAAATGATGCCGATCTGGGCGAGATTCTCCTTCAGCAATGTGCAAACCTTGATGCGCTCGGGAATCGTGGGGACGACAATTCCAAATTCAAACTTCTCGAGCTTCCCGTTGATTTCTTTGTCGCGAATCCCATCGCCATCGTGGTCCTGCCAGCCGGCATCGTCGAGCAGTTGCTCGGCCTTGTCGAGGTCTTGCGTGTAAGGGGGCGCGGGGTTCGTCGGTGCCATCCACGCGCCGTTGTAGAAGATGCCGTTACTCGGCTGATAGAGCCCGTAAAACAGCGTGTCCAGCATTTCCTTGTAGTTGAAGGCGTACGCCATCGCGCGGCGGACGCGGATGTCCGAGAAAAATGGAGTCTTCAGGTTCCAGAGGAATTGAAAGCCGGTCCATTCGACTCCCGATGCCTTCGTGTTCAAGCGGTAGAACTCGTCGTCGGTGGTCTGCGTTCGCCACTGCTCGGGATTGAGCTCCATCTCGTCGATCTCGCCGTTCTTGAGCGCGAGCAGCGCAATGTTCGGGTCTTCGATGATGCGGAACCGAACTTCCTTGAAATACGGCTTTTCGCGGACCTGCTTCCCGTTGTGCATGTACCAGCTATCGCGCCGCGTCAAAACGATCTCCTGTCCGCGAGTGCGCTTCGAGATCGTGTATGCCCCGCCGCAGACGGGGTTGTCCTCGAGCTGGACGTGGTAGTCGCTGTCCTTGAGCGTCACATCCTTCTTGAGCGACTCTTCGTAGACGTGTTTTGGGATGATGGGAAAATTGACATTCCAGACGTTTGTCGCCAGCGATTCCTTATGAAAAAAAACGACAGTGTGGTCGTCGTACGCGTGGATCCAGCGGAGTTTGTCGGTTCCGGCCCGGACGGCGGGCACAGGGACTTTGGGATTCATGATCGTCTGAAACGTAAAGACGATATCGTGAGCGGTGATCGGCTTCCCGTCCGACCAGGTGAGGTCGTCGCGCAGGACAACCTTGTCGTACAGGCGGTCTTTGCTCGCCTCCCACGATTTGACCGTTTCCGACGTCGCGAGCGGCTCCAGGTTCCAGTCAAATCCGAACATCCCGAAGCCGGTCAATCCGTTGATATCAATCTCTGCGAAAGAGCTGGTGAGAATGGGATTCGTGCTGCGAACGTCGACGCGGCTATGCCGATTGATCACGGCGTCGAAGTCGGCCTGAGCGTCATCCGTTGCAACTCGGCCGAGAACGCTGAGAATCTTGTCGTTGAGGTCGGGCGACGTGTTGCGAAGTTTCAGAGCCTCTTCAACGGAAACGAGCGGCGTCTCTTTCGCCTGCTTCGCACGCATCATCTGGAGCGTGTCGCCGACCGGCTGAGGCTCCCATTGGGCTTTTGCGTCCAGCTCTGCCAGCGTCGGGGGATCGAACGGCTCAAGGAGAACTTCCTCTTTCTCGCCCGGTTCGGGAGTCCCCGCGGGCGATTCATTCGCGGCGGATTCCTTCGGCGGAGCCGCGTCTTCGGCCTTCTTGTCGCCGCCGGAACAACCTGCCAGTCCCGCTCCAAGAAACACGGATAGTGCAGACCACGCAAACCAGCGGGAAACATTCATCGTGACAGCATCCTTGATTCAGGCATTGTCCTTAACTCTCCATCGAGCGACGGTGATTCTGTCAGACGCGCCCCAATCGGGCAAGAGTATTCGCGCATTCGCTTGCAGCGCATGGTGCGATCGACGCACAATAGTGCAACGTTTCGGACCGGCGGCCCGCGGGTCGGCGACAGGGCCAGCTTCATCTGTGCGAACATTGATTCGGGGAGAACCGAGATGGCTGAGAAGTATCGCGTCGGCGTCATCGGTAGCACGGGTCGCGGAGACTACGGCCACGGAATCGACACCGTCTGGAAGGAAGTCCCCGCGACCGAGGTGATCGCCGTCGCCGACGAGAACGACGAAGGGCGCGCCAAAGCGGCGGCCCGCACCGGCGCCCGAACATCATACACCGACTACCGCGAGATGCTCGAAAAGGAAAAGCCGCAGATCGTTGCGATTGGGCCGCGGTGGATCGATCGGCATGTTGAGTTCGCGATGGCGTGCGCCGAACGGGGCATCCATGTCTACATGGAAAAGCCCTTTTGCCGAACGCTCGAAGAAGCCGACCGAATCGTCCGCACTTGCGAGATGACGCACACCAAGCTGGCGCTCGCGCATCAGACTCGGTATTGCCCGATCATTCCTGTCGTGCAGGGGTTGATCGCCGAGGGCCGGTTGGGGACAGTCCTCGAAGTGCGGGCCCGCGGCAAGGAAGATCAGCGCGGTGGAGGCGAGGACCTGTGGGTGCTCGGAAGTCACATGTTGAACATGATGACGGTTTTTGCCGGCCAGCCGATCTCCTGCTTCGGAATGATGACGCAGAAGGGACGCCCCGTGGCGAAGCTCGACGTCGCCGAAGGCAGAGAGGGGCTGGGGCCCCTCGCCGGAGACGGTATCCAGGCTCAATACCGCTTTACGAGCGGGATCAACGGGTTCTTTGGGTCTTACAAGGGGCTCGGCGGGAATCCCGCCCGGTTCGCCGTGCAGATCTTCGGCTCGAAAGGGATCATCGAATACCTGTCGGGATATCTGCCGGCGGTGCATTTTCTGGCGGATCCCGGCTGGTCGCCGGCGCGCAGTGGAGCAAAATGGCAGCCGGTCACGTCAGCGGGCGTCGACAAGCCCGAGACGCTCCCCGGCGGAAACGCAATCGGCAATGTCGTGGCGGTCAAAGACCTGATTGCAGCGATCGAGAACGATCGTCAGCCGCTCTGCAACATGTATGAAGGCCGCACGACCGTGGAGATGATCATGGGGGTCTTCGAGTCGCACCGGCTGCAGCAACCGGTGATTCTGCCCCTTGATAACCGCAAGCACCCGCTGGCGATGCTGCCTTAGGAATGATGAAGCTCGAAAATCAAATGTCTAATGAAATCCGAAAGACAAAAACCAAAAAGCCGCCGGCACGTTTCGTTTTTTGATGGTTGTCTTTCCCTGGACATTTGAATTTCGTCATTCGACCTTCGTGACGGACACTCACGCAAACCGTCGAGCCGCCTCCACCGCCAACTCATCGCAGCGTTCGTTCTCCGGGTGGCCGCTGTGGCCGCGCACGACGGTGAACCGCACCTGATGCCCGGCCAACAGCTCGTCGAGCTTGCGCCAGTGCTCTTCGTTCTTGAGAGGTTTGAGCTGCTTTCCTTCACGGCGGCGCCAGCCGTTTTTCTTCCACCTCGGGAGCCACTCGCGGCAGCCGCGCGCCACGTACTCGCTGTCGGTGATGATCTCGACGTCGGAGCGGCGCTTGAGGGCTTCGAGTCCCGAGATCAGCGCCTGAAGCTCCATACGGTTGTTCGTCGATTCGGCTTCGCCTCCCGAGGCCTCGACCGCCTTGCCGCTGGCAGGATGCCTGAGGATATAAGCCCAGCCACCCGGTCCAGGGTTGCCCGAGCAAGCCCCATCGGTGAAGAGCTGGACGAACGGGAGCGCAGCGGAAGTCGGCTCGGACGGCATGGCGACCCGATTAGCGTTCGCGGAAGACGATGCGACCCCGTTTGGGATCGTACGGCGAGACCTCGACCGTCACGCGATCACCGGGAACGATTCGGATGAAATTCTTCCGCATGCGGCCCGCCACGTGCGCCATGACTTCGTGTCCCACGTCGAGTTTCACGACAAATTGGGTGTTCGCCAGCGCTTTGGTGACGACACCGTCCATGGGAATACCTTCTTCTTTCGGCATACAGCTCCTGTCAGGTTGTAGCGGGGGATCGGCCGACTTCCGTCGAAAGCGTAGATTCTGGCAGGAGATGGCGCGCAACTCAAGAGTGAGGAGTCGCCGAAACGATTGGACGGGCATGGCTTGCGGCCTGAGGCTTGCGGCCCGAGGCTTGAGAAACGCCCGGCGCCAGCCGGCAATCATGCCACAGGACTCAAGCCGCAAGCCTCAAGTCTCACCTGAAGTTTGCACGTCCGAATCACAAAGTGCA
This sequence comes from Planctomycetales bacterium, assembly GCA_020050375.1. Taxonomy (GTDB): domain Bacteria; phylum Planctomycetota; class Planctomycetia; order Planctomycetales; family Planctomycetaceae; genus SIAF01. Next base: position 665 of record JAGVKR010000785.1, on the reverse strand, counting down.
TCGCATGCCTCGATCCGATTGTGCCGCTTTTGACGTTTCTTCGGGATCGGGCCGTGCCGGCGCGAGCGGGTGAACTGAAACTCCTGAACCAGATTTGACGGTCGCAAAACGCGACGTAGGGTTGGAAGAAGCACATCACTGATTGGTCGAATTGTGCAGGCGCTTCGAGAAGCCGGATGTCACAGCATTGAGGAAACTCCCATGAAACCGATCCTGTCTTTGCTGCGCGAGGAACACGCAGCCACTGCTGTCGAGTATTCAGTCATGCTGGCGCTGATTCTCCTGGCGGTGATCGGTGCGGTCGCCACCGTCGGCTCAGGCACCGGAGGGATGTTCAGCTCGAACCATACGGCGTTGCAAGGTGTGGGATTCGGCTCATAGAATAACGATGCGCGCGGGTTTTCGTTCCATGCTCCGCTTACGTCTCTTATGCCCCGCAGTCAGATCGGTCTGGGCGGAAATCTCGGCTCAGTGCCGGCGACATTTCGCCGAGCTCTCGAGCTCCTGAACGACTCCGACTCGGTCGTGCGCTCCGTCAGCCGGTTTTATCGAACGGTCGCAGTCGGTGGTAACGCGGGAGGCGGCTTTCTCAACGCGGCCGCGACGCTCGAGACAAAACTTCCGCCATTCGCCCTTCTCGACCGGCTCCAGGCGGTCGAAGCCCG
>JAGVKR010000421.1 GCA_020050375.1 Planctomycetales bacterium | reverse complement strand
GATGGAGACCAGGTCGCGCCGCAGCAGTTGCCGAAGCAGGTTGCCGGCGTTCTGTTTGCCATGCGATTCGACTTCCGGTTGCGAGATCGGTTGCTGGTAGGCGACGAGCGCCAGGACTTCCAGCACGTCCTGCGAAAGCTTGACCTCGCGCGGGCCTGAGCCGTAGACCCGCTGCCGGAGTTTTTCGAACTCGCTCCGCAATTCGAGCCGGTAGCCGCCGTCCCCGTGAATGATTTCGTAGGGACGGGCTTCGGAAACGTATTGCTGGTTCAATTCGTCGATCGTCTGTTCGACGAACTTCACGTCGAAGCTGCCGCGGAGCAGTGCGCAGAGTTTTTTCGCGGTGAGCGCTCCCCCGCCGACGAAGAGGGCCGCTTCGACGATCTGAGCGGGGGTGACCGGGACGCCTTTTTCTTCGATTGTCACCTGCGGCTGACGTTCGGTGCCGCTGGCCAGGCGCGGGCCACTCTCCTGTGACGCGACGTTCTCTGCTTCAGTCGTTGGAGCTAAGGTGGTCTCGTTTCCGGAGGTCAAAGCGGCCGGCGCAATGTCTACCGGATCACCCACGGCCGCTTCCGGTGACACGGACAAATCAGGTTCGATTTCCTCCGGCTGCCAAGGGACGTCGTCCATCGCGGCGAGCGCCTTCTGGTACGCCTGCTCGATGTCGTCGCCGGCCCAGGTTTCGTCGATTTCTGCAGATGTCTCACTCTCCTCTCCGTCGACGGGAGAGGGGTCGGGGGTGAGGGTGAATTCGGTCGTCCATTGACGTTCGCCCCCCCCCATCCCCGACCCTTCCCCCACCGGGGGGGAAGGGAGAAAGGTCTCCGTTGGTTGCGGCATTTCGAGAGGTGTCGATATCGATGACCAGGCCTCGGCTGACGACTCGGACTCGTCGGCCGGTGGTGCCTCCGATAACTCGGGCTCGCTGGGGAGCTCCGCAGCGTCGTCGGGTTGTGACGGGTCGGTTCGATCGATCATAGCGCCCACCGTGGCAAAACTCGGATCCCGAACATCGAAATCCGCTTGTGCGTTCCCGGATTTGGCCGGTATCATACCGTGGGCGTGCCGATTCTCCCAAGAGGGACTCGGGCCCTTGTCATACTCGCGGCGCAAAGGGAAAGATCCAAGGGTTCCTGTAAATCCATGACAAAATCACTTGAGCGGGTTTTTGCGGAAGTGAGCAAACTCCCCCCCGCAGATCAGGACGCTGTCGCCGCCTGGCTTGAGGAAGAACTGGAATCGGAGCGTCGGTGGGATCTGAGTTTTCAGCGGTCCGCCGATGCATTGGCGCGATTGTCGGGCGAGGCCATCGCGGAGGACGACGCCGGGAGAACCCGGAACCTCGAGTCTGAGAATTGATGAACTCGCGGACGACGGACCGTTTCCGGAAGGCCTTTGCTGATCTGCCAAAGCGGATCCAGACTCAATCGCGTGCTGCCTATCGTCTGTTTCGACAGAACCCATTGCATCCAAGTTTGCGATTCAAACGAGTTCATCCTGTGCTCTCTGTCTATTCCGTTCGAATCAATCTTGATTATCGCGCAGTTGGTGTTCGACGCGAAACTGGCATGGTTTGGTTCTGGATCGGAACACATTCGGAATACGACACGCTTTTGGAAAACCTTTAGGCGAAAACGACGATGCTCAAACTCCTCGGCTCACCCCGCCGCTGTTGCGATGGGATTACCCGGCGTGAATCGCTCAAGGCGGGGGCGCTGTCGGCCCTCGGCGGGTTCGGGCTGCCGCAGCTATTGCAGGCGGAACAGAGCCAGGCGGGTCATGCCTGGACCGGCAAGGCGAAGAGCGTCATTGCCCTTTACCTGCTGGGGGGAGCGCCCTGGCAGGACATGTACGATCTGAAGCCCAAAGCCCCGACCGACGTGCGCGGCGAGTTCAACCCGATCCCCACGAACGTCGCCGGCATCGATGTGTGCGAGATGCTGCCGCAGCACACGCAGTGGATGCACAAATCGGCCCTCGTCCGCTCGATCAATCACAAAGCGGGCTGCCACAACACGCTTCCCAGCTACACTGGATACGAGCAGCCGCTCGACAACATTGCTTCGTCCAAGGAAACCTATCCCCCGAGCATGGGGTCGATCTGCGAATACCTGAACGGCGGCCGGGCCGATTCCCCGGCGTACATCTACATGCCCTGCTATCTCGGTTGGGGGCAGTCGATCCGCCGGCCCGGGCCGTACGGGGGGTTCCTCGGCTCGCGTTTCGATCCGCTCTACACCGAATGCGCTCCGTACGTCGATAATCCGCCGGATGTGCCGTACGCGTCCCAGCCGTTGCGGGGCGTGCCGTACATCCCGTACAGCCGGCTCGACGGGGAGATGACGGTCGATCGGCTCAACTCGCGGCAGGATCTGCTGAAGCAACTCGACGCCGAGCGTTTCCGCATCGAGCAGCAGGGGAAGCTCGGCACGTTCAACCGGCAGGAGCAGCGGGCCTGGAGCATTCTCACGTCGTCGAAAGTCCGCGACGCGTTCGACCTTGATTCGGTCGACCCAAAAATCCGCGATCGCTACACGCGGACGCTGTTTGGCCAGAGCGCGCTGGTCGCACGCCGACTGGTGGAGGCGGGAGTGCGGTTCATCAACGTCACGTGGGACTGCTACTGGGAACGGCTCAAGCTCCAGCTCGAGTGCTGGGACACGCACGAGAAGAATTTCAGCGTGCTCCGAAACTACAATCTGCCGTATCTCGACATGGTCTACGGCGCGTTGATGGAGGATTTGTCGGAAAGTGGGTTGCTGGACGAAACGCTCGTCCTCGTGATGAGCGATTTCGGGCGGACTCCCAAGATCAACCGCAACGCCGGGCGCGACCACTGGACGTTCTGCTACTCGATGCTCTTCTCGGGCGCGGGGATTCGCGGCGGCACGGTTTACGGCGCCAGCGACGCACAGGCCGCCTACCCGGCGGCAAATCCGGTCAGCACGTCCGACATCTGCTCGACGATCTATCACGCGCTCGGAATCGACCACGAGACGCTCGTGCAGGATCAGGTGGGGCGGCCGATCTCGATCGGGCACGGCGGCGCGCCGATTTATGACATTCTGGCGTAGTTCGTCGACGCCGCGTCAACGGAAGGACCAACCACGAACGACACGGAAAAGCAGCGCGGCGTCCGTTTTCTCGGTCGAAACCGAATACGTTTTCAACCACGAATCACACGAAAGACACGAAATAAGAAAGCCATTGGGAGCCGTTTATTCTCGATCATCGTCTGTTTCCTTTCGTGCTACTAACATCACGAATCTGCGCACGGCGCGAAGATTTCGATCAGCGACAGTGGACTGACCACGGAATACACCGAAGACACGGAAGAAATACAAGAAATGAAT
>JAGVKR010000622.1 GCA_020050375.1 Planctomycetales bacterium | reverse complement strand
TCATTCGTGCGGCATCCGTGCCTTGAATCAGCAGCCGTATTCATACACGAATCCTCCCTTGGCACAAAGACGAACTTCATTCGGCTGAAGTGTTACAAATATCCAAACCAGAAAAAGAACGGAAGACTCCGCTGCAACACGATTGGAAAGAATCCATCGGACGTGTGGCAAATCGCAAAGGTGACTTCTGGAGAAAATCGCTCATCCGAGGAGCGAATGCCGCATCCGGCGCAATTTCCGCTCGACTTGATTAGTCGACTTATTCTCGGATTCTCCAACCTTGGCGACTTGGTAATCGACCCATTCATGGGCTCCGGAACGGTCGGTGTTGCCTGCCTCAAACACGGCAGAAGGGTTGTTGGTATTGAAATCAGTCCGACTTACTGCGAACTCGCAACGAAGCGTATCCAGAGTTTCGTGGCAGACCGGCGCAGTCGGCTGTTTCAAGACTGTTCATAACAACCGTCCAGTAATCGACGGTTGGACTCCATAATCCGAGCAAGGCCCTTGGGGAGTTCATCACGGAACGCCATGAGATCAGCAATCGTATGAACTCCGATCTCGGCAAATTTTTGCGCCATCTTTGGCCCAACGCCCTCGAGCAGAATCACGGGTGCGTGCTGTCGGTACGCACCAGCAATTGGGATGAGTTTGTAGTCATAGACCGTCTGTTTCAGGCCGGCCATCTGCCCCGTCGGCGCTTCTTGGGGATCCCAGTCTTCCGCGTCGATCCATCCAAATCGCAGCAAGGTGAGAGCTTATCCAAAAAAGTTAACTGTGATGTAATAGCCCGACTTTTCCTTCTTGACAAGAAGTTCATTTTCCGACCTCTGGCCATAGCTCCGATTGCCATAGACTTCGAATCCCGCTTGCCCCGAGGCCTTGATCTCCACAGAAAATGATGGATCAGGGACATAGACGAGATCCTTCTCGGCCTTGGATTGGCTGCCCCTCCACAATTGCGGATGACGAACTTCTAACTCCCTCGCCAGCAGAATCTCAAAGAAATATCCCACAATGGTTGCGGGGACCCTCAGTTCGGAAAGCCGAACCGAGGTATTGCCTGATCCAACGGTTGTCTGCCAGAGAGTGCCCCATGCGACGATGGCAACTTCACGTAACTCGGCGAGCTTCAGCGGATGCTTCGCGGCAAGATCGTGAGTGATTGCCAGCCATGACTTCTCGGGCTTTCCCGCATACGGGCTGCTTGTCATGTCTAATCGATGTCATCGAACAGCTCGCCGGGGCGAACGCCAAGCGCGGTTGCCAGACGGATGATGTTCTTGAGGCTCAAGTTTCGCTCTCCACGCTCCACACCGCCTAAATACGTGCGATGGATACCGGCATTGGCGGCGAGCACCTCCTGGCTCAAGCCACTTTCCTGGCGCAGTGACCGAACTCGCTTTCCAAATAGTTTGAGGGGACTAGGCCTCATGCTTTCGAGTTTCCTGAGATGAAGACGATGAGTCTACATCCTATGAGTAGCAGGCCTTGAGAGGTGATTGGTGATACGCCGTTGTGCCAGTGCAGACCTTTCTGGAAAAATCCGACCGCGTGGTGCTCATTCGACCGGCCGGCGCCGATCGTGTCTCCGGGCGGCAGGCTCTCGCGAAAGCCCGCTCGCAGATCGGAGCGCCGTATGATCTGCCGGGAACCGTTGGACTTCCCGAAGCAGGCCAGTTTTACTGTTCGGAATTGGCCGCGTGGTCCGTGGGAATGGAAGTGGACCGTGAAGGTCCCGGTGAGGTGCTTCACCCCGTCGCGATGCAGGACCTCGGTGCGACTCTCTTCGACTCGGACGCGCGCGGACTCGTGACGGTGAGATAGTCGGCGCAGATGATGCTGCGCATGACAGCGTGCATGCCTCCGAAAGCACCGGGCCTGAGACGTCTGCGTCAGACACAGATCGAGACTCAGGAGAGGCGCGATAACACAACCGGCGAGGCGGGCGTACTGCCGCTTCTCCTTCGAATTGGCGCGGCTTGTTTCGCCGAAACGCGGGCAACGCACTCACGCCGCTCGCACGTCGACGTTCGCCAGCACGACCGTGACGTTGTCTTTCCCGCCGTGGTCGAGGGCCCGCTTGATCAGCTCGTCGCAGGCGGCCTGGGGTTCGTTGAATTCGCCAAGCGTGGCGGCGATCTCGGCGTCGGGAACCATGTCGGTGAGGCCGTCGGAGCAGAGGAGCAATCGGTCGCCGTTCACAAGCGGAATGTGATCGGTCTCCGTCCACACCTCTTCCTGCCGGTCTCCAAACGAGTTTGTGAGGATATGCCTGAACGGAGCCGTCTGCGCCTCGGACAGCCCTCTGTCGAGCAGGTCCTGCGCGAAGGTGTGGTCGTGCGTCAGTTGCCTCAGTTGCCCCTGGCGATACAGATAGCCCCGCGAATCGCCCAGGTGCGCGACGACGGCGTCGGCGCCGACGATGTAAAAGCAGGTCCAGGTCGTCCCCATCCCGGCCAGCTTCGGATACGCGCGGGCGTATTCCTGCAAGGCGCGCTGGATCCGCCGCGCGTAGGACTCGATCCGTTCGCAAATCTCGTCCCACTTCGTCTCTTCGAATTTCATCAGCCAGCTCGAGGCCTGGCCGGCCAGCTCCCAGCCGCACCGCAGCACAAACTCGCTGGCCAGCTCGCCGAACCCCCGGCCGCCAACGCCATCGGTCACGACCATCACATGCGCGTGGTCGTCGGGAAGCACGACGTCGCTGGTATCGACGTTGGTGAGCAGAATCTCGCGCGACCGCGTTCGCCGGACGACGGAGTAGTGGTCTTCGTTGTTGTCGCGCACCTTTCCGATGTGCGAGGCGGCTCCGAATTCGAGCCGAACATCGCGCACCGTCTCCTCGAACATTCCCGGAGTCCCCTCCGAGATGGGGCCCAAGTCGACGGTTTCGCTGTCCTCGAAAGGCACGTTCGAAAGCTCCTGGGGGTCTCCCCGATGCGGAGCTACGGATCGGGATACCGGTATTATGGCCATGCCGCCTACCAATCACAAACCTGAATTCAATACCCGCCAGGTGACGGGACGCCAGATGCCGCGCGGGACAGGCGTTTCCCGGCAATCGGCCGCCGCCCGGTTCTGTTTTCGTGCGTCGCCCCGCAAGCGTTCCTTGACGCTCATTTTCGGCACCCCTACACTTCAATGGATCTCTGTGAAAGTGAGCGTTCTGTGCAAATCCGCGTGAATGGCGAGCCGCGACAGGTCGAGGCGGGGATGACCATCGCCCATCTGTTGACCGAACTGCAAATGCAGCCGCGGTATCTGGCCGTCGAGCGCAATTTCGAGCTGGTCCCCCGCGTCCGTCACGCCGAGTGCGTCCTGCACGAGGGAGACGATCTCGAAATTGTCACGCTGGTGGGAGGAGGCTGACCCGATGTCTGCGACGCTGCCGCTCGAGCTTCCGCTGGTCCTCGGCAATCACACGTTTGAGTCACGGTTGATCGTCGGGACCGGGAAGTACAAGACCTACGACCTGATGCGCGATTGTCTCGAAGCCAGCGGGGCCGAGGTGGTCACCGTCGCGGTTCGTCGTGAGCGACTGATCGACAAAGAGGGGCGCAACATCCTCGATTTCATTGATCTGAGACGCTACACGATTCTCCCGAATACGGCCGGCTGCTTCACCGCCGACGATGCCGTTCGGGTCGCGAGGCTGGGCCGTGAAATTCTACAGGGGCTCGAGAATCCGGGCGCCGACTGGGTCAAGCTCGAAGTTCTTGCCGACAAAAAGACGCTGCTGCCGGACACGCTCGGCACGCTCCGCGCCACCGAGCAACTCGTCGCCGAAGGCTTTCAGGTGCTGTGCTACACGACCGACGATCCGATCAGCGCCAAGCGGCTTAAAGAGGCGGGCGCGACGTCGGTGATGCCGGCCGGCAGCCCGATCGGCAGCGGCCAGGGAATTCTCAATCCCAACAACATCCGCATCTGCCTCGAATACCTGAAGGAGGGGGACCCGAATTATCCCGTCATCGTCGACGCCGGCGTCGGGACCGCCAGCGACGTCAGCTTCGCGATGGAGCTGGGCTGTGACGGTGTTCTGCTCAACTCGGGAATCGCCGGCGCCCGCGACCCGCTCCCGATGGCATACGCCATGCACATGGCAACCCGCGCCGGCCGCCTGGCATACCTCGCCGGAAGAATCCCCCGCAAGCTGTACGCCACCGCCTCAAGCCCGGAAACGGGGGTCGTGCCGTCGTTGCCGCGGTGAACATACGAGTCCGCGTCGGGAATAGCGATTGTGGGTTGAAATGGACTGAGCCTGTCGCACGATCGAATCCGCGAATAGGCGAAGCCCGGCGATGATCACTCCGTCACTCCACTCGATCCACAATCTACGATTCACGTCCCTCGATCCTCCATCTTCGATCCTCGATCCTCGCGTTCCCCTGTGCCCGACGAACCCCTCCGCCTCTCGAAGCTCATGGCCCAGCGCGGGCTCTGCTCCCGCCGCGAGGCGGACGATTACATCAGCCGCGGCCTGGTGTTTGTCGACGGCGTTCGGGTCGATGTGCTGGGGACGAAAGTTCTCCCGCATCAGACAGTCACGCTGGCCGCCGAAGCTGAAGACCAGCAGCAGAGCCTGATCACGATTCTGCTCAATAAGCCGATCGGCTGGGTCTCGGGGCAACCCGAGAAAGGCTACAAGCCGGCAGTCGAGTTGATCACGCCCGAGCAGCGGGCCGCCGATTTTCCGGGACCGGAGTTCACTCGCGAGCACCTGCGCGGCCTGGCCCCCGCCGGCCGGCTTGATATCGACTCGAAGGGGCTGATCGTCTTCACACAGGACGGCCGGCTGGCGAAGCGGCTGACCGGAGAAAACTCGGAGATCGAGAAGGAATACCTCGTCCGCGTCGACGGCGGCCTCGACGACAACGGCTTGGCCCTGCTCCGCCACGGCCTTTCGCTCGACGACAAGCCCCTTAAGCCCGCCCGCGTCGAATGGCTGAACGCCGACCAGTTGCGCGTCATCCTGATGGAAGGCCGCAAGCGGCAGATCCGCCGGATGTGCGACCAGGTCGGCCTCAAGGTGATCGGCCTCAAGCGCGTCCGCATCGGCCGGGTGACGCTGGGCAAGCTGCCTGAAGGGGAATGGCGCTACCTTCGCCCCGACGAGTCGTTTTGAACGCTCAGAACCGCGCCTGGCGCGAGGCGAGATAGCCGACGAGCGCTTTGTCGAACGCCATGCTCGTGTTCATCGGGACGTAGTCGATCCCTGCCGACAGGCACTCGCGGCGGTACGTGTCGCACAGCTCGCGGACGGCGTCGAGGTAATCGGCTTTCATCCCGTCGGCGTCGATCAGCAGCGTCTCGCCGGTCTCCGGCTCGCGGAAGTCGATCAGCCCGTCAAACGGAAAGTTGACTTCTGCCTCATCAAGCACGTGGAACACGATCACGTCGTGCCCGCGGTGGCGAAGCTGGCGGAGCGTATCGATGATCGGTTGCGGCTCGGCCAACAGATCCGAAAAGAGCATGATCAGGCTGCGGTGCCGGATCATCGCCGCGATGCTCCGCAGATTCTTCGCGATCTCGGTCGGACCGGTCGGCTTGAGCTTCGAAAGGATCGCCAGAATGTTCCCGAGCTGCGTCCGCTTGCTGCGCGGCGGGAGGCTGTGGCGAATCTTCTCGTCGAATGTGATCAGCCCCACCGGATCCTGCTGGTGGATCATCAGGTACGCCAGTGCTGCGGCCAGGCACACGCCGTAGTCGAACTTCGTCAGTGTCTGCCGGTAGGTGTAAGCCATGCTCTCCGAGAGATCCATCAGCAGATAGCCGGTGATATTGGTCTCAGCCTGGTATTTCTTGACGTAGTAGCGATCGGTCTTGGCGTAGACGAGCCAGTCGATGTCCTTGAGGTCGTCTCCCTGCGAGTACCGGCGATGCTCGCTGAACTCGACCGAGAACCCATGAAAAGGGCTGGCATGCAACCCGCTCAAAAACCCTTCGACGATGAACCGGGCCCGCAGATCGAGCCGCGCCACCGTGCGGATCACTTCGGGCTTGAGATACTGCTCGGCGGTTGGCATTGATCGCGGATCGGAAGGAGATCGGGCTCGGGATTCGAGCAGGATACCACAATCGCGGTAAGCTCAGCGAGGGGAGCGATCGGTCCCGTCACAGTGTTACTGCGCGGACGATGAACGCCACTCTGGCCGAGCGAACGGTGCGGGGCCTCAGCTCGTTTGCGGGCGATCCGGCCAACCGGAGACTGGTTTCCCCCGGCCCGGATTGCTACCTTTAGAGGTCTCTCCGCGGCTTTACCGAAACCGGTTTTCGGCTGTTTCCCGGCGTTTTTTCGCACTCCTGCTGTCGAGGTTCTGCGTGTCGTTCGGTCCAGATTTCGAAAAGTCGTCGTTGCTTCCCGTCATCGCCCAGGACGCTGCCTCGGGCGACGTGCTCATGCTTGCGTACATGAACGAAGAGGCGTATCGCGAGACGCTGCGGACGGGGCGCGTCTGCTACTTCAGCCGCAGCCGCAACAAGTTGTGGCGCAAGGGGGAAGAAAGCGGCAATGTGCAGGAGGTCCGCGAGATTTTTTACGATTGCGACGCCGATACGCTGCTGGTCAAAGTGAACCAGATCGGGGGGGCCGCGTGTCACGAAGGATACAAGAGTTGCTTTTTCCGCCGGCTATCGTCGGACGGCGCCACGTTCGACGTCGTGGGCGAGCGGGTCTTCGATCCGGCAAAGGTGTATAAGAAGTAGAAACGATTCATGGCCGACAACGTGCTGAAACTGGGAATCCCCGCGGGGAGCCTGCAGGAGGCCACCGGGGAACTGTTCCGCAAAGCGGGTTACCACATCAAGTTCTCGTCGCGCTCGTACTATCCCGAGATCGACGACGCCGAGATCGAGTGCCTGCTGATCCGCGCGCAGGAAATGGCGCGGTATGTCGAGCAGGGGGTTCTTGACGCGGGGATCACCGGCTACGATTGGATCATCGAGAACAACGCGCAGGTTCACGAAGTGTGCGAGCTGATGTTCTCGAAAGTCAGCCGCCGCCCCGTGCGGTGGGTGCTGTGCGTCCCCAACGACTCCCCCGCGCAGACCGTCAAAGACCTCCAGGGAAAACGAATCGCCACCGAGGTCGTGGGACTGACAAAGAGTTTTCTGGCGAAGCACGGAGTCACGGCGCAGATCGAGTTCTCTTGGGGGGCGACCGAGGTCAAGCCGCCGCGGCTGGCCGATGCGATCGTGGAAGTCACAGAAACCGGCAGCTCGCTCCGCGCCAACAACCTGCGGATCATCGCCGAGGTGCTCCAGAGCACGACGCGGTTCATCGCCAACAAAGACGCCTACGCCGACGTCTGGAAGCGCGCCAAAATCGACAACCTGTCGCTGATGCTGCAGTCGTGTCTGGCCGCCGAGGGCAAGGTGGGGCTGATGATGAACGTCCGCCGAGCCGATCTGACACGGGTGCTCGAGCAGTTGCCCGCCTTGCAGAAGCCGACCGTTTCGTCCCTCTCCGATCCCGACTGGGTCGACATCAACACGATCGTCGACGAGTCGTTCGTGCGGATCGTCGTCCCCAAGCTGAAGGGGGCCGGGGCGCGCGGGATCGTCGAGTATCAGATCACGAAGATCATCGACTGAGGTGGTGGACTGGGCTGCGACAATGTGAATCCCGTAGTGGCACAAGCAAATCGTTTTTGTTTTTTTTGTGGTTTGGCTCTTCAGATTTCCTTAGGCATTTGTCTTTCGGACTTTCGATGGAATGCGGAAGCCCTCATTGGGGATCTCGAAGCCCGAAAGACAAATGCCTAAGGAAAGACAAAAGTCAAAAAACGAAAGGATTGCCGGCAACGCTGCGCCGTGTGATTCGCACTGGGCCGTCGCGCTCGTCAACCCCAGCCACCCGAATGGTCCTCCCGATTCGGTGCTTCCGTTATCGTTGGATTCATCACCGGCGTCGGCATAGGGCGGATTTTCCGCCTCAATCGCCGGCACAATCGCGAACTTGCGTCCGTCGGCCGGCGAATTCCACCTTCAATCGGCAGAGACGCTTCAATGCGTCCGATCAGAACCGCCAGGCAACAGACCGACCAGTTCTCGATTGCGAGCTAGAGTTCTCCAAACCGGGCCAAGCCGTTTCCATTGGCCGGAGGAAATCTCGTTGCATCGCAGTTCGCCGGAGGGCTGAGGCATGTTGAATCGACTTTTGGCCGTGTTCCTGTATCTGACGACCGCCTGCGCGGCTGCAACACTTTTCGCCTGAACCGAACCGGCTCACCAATCTCCGCTGACTCCCGGATCTCCCTTTCCCAGCAGGCATTCGGCCAACTTCACTCCCAGGGCCACGAAATCGTCGGCTGAATTTGGGGCCTCGCCGAATCCGGAATGAGGTGCGGCTGGCCGCGCCCGATCTTCGGGGAGAGCCCGGACACACAAACTCGTCAGATCGTAAACCCCGTAAACGATCGACAACGTCGTGTTGCCGAGTGCCCGAATTTCGCGCTGCAGGTCGAAGGCGGTGACGGCGCTATTGAGATAGACCGCCGCCTCGATGAGCGATTCGCGATAGCCGGGTGAGACTTCGACGTTTGCGCCGCCCAACTCTCTCAACGATTTGGCGGCGCCACGGACGGCAATTTGAATCCGGTCGATCAGCGATCGCAACGAATGCGTAAAGGCGATATCGATAAAATGCTTGGGCGCCAGGTAAGCGTCGACGGCCGCGGTGACTGCGCCACATCCGCTGTGCCCCATCACGACGACCAGCTTCAGGCTTTCTCCCAGGTTCCGGACGGCGTAGTCGATGCTCCCCAGGCATTCGGTGCCCAGCACGTTGCCGGCGATCCGCACGACGAACAGATCGTTGAACGACTGATCGAAAATCGCTTCGGTCGGCGCGCGGGCGTCGGAGCAACTCAAGACGAGTGCATACGGCGCCTGCTTCTGGGCCATCCCCGACATCAACGGCAACCCCAGTGACATCGGGCTGACGGGAATGATCAGCGGCTCGTTCGATCGGACTCCCAGCGTGCTCTGCTGCATGCGGTGAACAATTTCGACGAAACGTGCATTGCCCTGCGTCAGTGACTGAATGGCGGCCGCCGAATCGGGAATCGACTTCGGCACAAGGGGCTGAAACGGGTCATACCGGTAGATCAGATCCATGAAGGGTCCTTTGAAACGGATTTCGCGACACGTGGGGCCAATATCATACAAAGGCAATCGAGCCGACTGCCCCTTTCCCGAATCAGAGCCGGCTGCTTTCGTGAAGATAAACCTGCCGCGGCTGAAGCAGCTCGCGGCCGGCGTCGAACTCGGCGAGCGCCGCCAGAGCACCGTCGGGAGCAACGATCGCCACCAGCGGTCGCGGAGGGGGTTCGAACTCGCTGGGATAGGGGAGCGGTCGCCCCTGCCGCAGATCGGGAAGTCGCTCGAGAGGACAGTCGTACCTGGGCAGATGCCGCACCGCCATCGCGGGAGCCAACAGGTGCGAACGCAGGTTGGCGGCCGTGAGCATCTGAGGTGAAATCGCGACGTCCACATGAAAGTCGCCGACGGCGCGGCGTTCGAGGCGGCTCATGACGGCGCCGCAGCCCAGATCGTGCCCCAGGTCGCGACCGAGAGCACGGACGTAGGTGCCCGACCCGCACTCAATCTCGAGAACGAGACGTGGAGTTTCATAACTCACGAGCTCGAGGCGAAAGACATCGAC
>JAGVKR010000305.1 GCA_020050375.1 Planctomycetales bacterium | reverse complement strand
TCGGGCGTCAGCGTGGCGATCGAGCTCATCGCCGACAACATGCAGCATTCGGTGATCCCCGAGAACGAGTATCAGCGCGAGATGGGGGTCGTGCAGCGCGAGCTCGAAATGGGCGAAGCCGATCGCAGTCGGGTTCTGTATCACACGATGAAGCAGTTGCTCTACACCGAGCATCCGACGCGGCACCCGACGATCGGCTACCTCGCCGTCGTGCAGCAGATCAAGCGCGAAGAAGTGATCGCGTTCTATAAGAACCGCTACGTTCCGCAGAACATGACGTTCGTCGTCGCCGGCGACGTGAAAACGAGCGACGTCCTCGACACGGTCCTGGCGATGTTCAAGACCTTCCAGCGGACGACCGAGCGGTTCGACGTCCTCCCTGAAGAGCCCGAGCAGGCCTCTCCCCGCTCGGCCCGGCTCGAGATGGAAGGCCCGACCACCAACTTCGCCGTCGCCTGGCCCACCGTTCCCCTCCAGGACCCCGATCTCTACCCGCTCGACGTGGCCAGCTTCATTCTCACCAACGGCGATTCGTCGCGGCTGATGAAGCGCCTCAAAATCGACAACCCGCTTGCGATTTCCGTCAGCAGCATTTCGAATACGCCCGGATTTGTCCGCGGCTGGTTCGAAGTCGCCACCGAGAGCGAGCCGGCCACTGTCGCCGAGATCCGCAAAATCATCTTCGAGGAGATCGACCGGCTCAAAACCGAGCCGGTCAGCGCGACCGAGCTGGCTAAGGCCAAGCGGCAAAAAGCGGCCGAGCACGTCTTCGGCAAGCAGTCGGTCGAAAACCAGGCCGAGATGCTCTCCGAGAGCTATCGTTCGACCGGCGACCCCCTCTTCGACGCGCGTTACGTCGAAGGGATCCAGAAGGTGACGGCCGAGCAGATTCAGGCGGTCGCCAACAAATACTTCGTTGCCGAGCGGCTCAACACGGTCACGATCGACCCCTTGGGGACCGGTCAGAAATCGGCTGACGAATTGTCTCCCGATGACGAAACGACGATCACCAAAAAGACGCTGCCGAACGGCCTGGTTGTGCTGCTCAAGCGGCAGCCAACGCTTCCCATGGTGACGATCCAGGCGTACGCCAAAGCCGGTGTGCTGGCTGACTCCGCCGATACGAGCGGGCTGGCTTCGCTGACGACCGAGATGCTCGAGCACGGCACGAAGAAATACACCGCAGCCCAGATCGCCGAATATTTCGACTCGATCGGCGGAAAGCTGGCGCTGAGCAGCCAGACCAACACGAGCTACCTGCAATGCCAGGTGCTCAAGGATGACGCCGCCGAAAGCCTCGATTATGTCTATCAGATTCTGATCGAGCCGACGTTTCCCGCTGACGAGTTTGCCAACGTCCAGCAGATCCGCCTGGGAAGGATCGCTGCCCGTCAGGCGAATCCGCAGGCGGAAATCATGGATTTCTTCGCCAAGCAATTGCCTGCGGCGAGCCCCTACAGCCGCACGGCCCTGGGCGAGGTCGCGACCGTCAAGAAGTTGACCCCCGCCGACTGTGTCAAATTCCACAAGGGCTGGATCGTCCCCAACAACTTCGTGCTGGCAGTCTTTGGCGATATCGATCCGGACGCGACGCTCAAGCAGATCGAAGCGACATTCGGCAAGACGCCGAAATCCGAGAACTTCAAGTGGCCCAGCTTCGCCGATCAGCAGCAGCCGCTGAAGGCCGACGTCGTCAAGCACCTGCAGAACCAGAAGAAGAACACAGCGATGGTCCTGATTTCGTTTCCGACCGTCAGCGTCAAGAACGAATCGCTCCGCGCGACGCTCGACGTGCTCGACGCCGTCTTGACCGGCGGAGGCGGCGCCGGGGGCCGGCTGCACGAAGAGCTGCGCGGGGAGCAACTCGTGTACTACGTCTTCGGCATGCAGTTGACCGGTTTTGCGCCGGGCTACTTCAATTTTCTGGCGCAAACCCGTCCCGAAAGCGTTCCGCAGGTGGTCGGCCGGATTCGCGCCAACCTCGACAAGATTGCCAAAGAAGGGATCCCCACCGACGAATTCGAGAAGGCGAAAGCCAAGCTCGTCATTTCCCACGCCTTGCGGAACACGACCCCCGCCGAACGCGCCTTCCAGGCATCGATCGACGAACTGTACGGCCTGGGCTTCGATTACGAGAAGAGTTACGCCGATCGGATCGGCAAAGTGAATGTCGACGACGTAGTCAACGTGGTGAAGAAATACTTCGGCCACGGCCTGACGGTCACGACATCCCCCGAAAAGGCCCCCGATTTGAAGCTCGGCTCGAAATAACCCGGCGAGCGGGGGGCGTGAGCCCCCTGAAGCGCGCCGCGCAAAGAAACGCACCCGGCGAAACGAGGTTCTATCCTCGCGGAAGAATTTTCTTGCCTTTTCCGCATCCCGGGTTCATACTCATCAGCGTCCGATTGGAACGGTTTGCACCCGGACACTCGCCCCCGGTCGAGCTTCTGCTCCCGGGGGCGTTTTTCATTGTTCGTGCGGCCTGTCTGGCTATCGCGAATTCTTCGTCCCCGCTTCCGGCAGGCGGCCGGTCGGGGGAGGAGGCGGGACGATCGTCGCCGGAGCGGCAGTGGTGTCGCCGGCCGGTTCCACGGGTGGGACGTCGTCGTCGAAGAATGACGGCCATCCGTCGCTGGTCGTCGAAGTGGATGCTGCGCCGGCGGCCGCCGCTTCTTCCGCCAGCAGCATTTCCTGTCCCAGAGCGGCAACTTCATCAGGCAGATCGCTGCGGGGGCTGAGGACTACCGTTTCACCCTCCGCGAGGCCGTCGAGAATTTCGATCGCGTCCGCGCTCGAAGTGCGGACTTTGAGTTCCCGGCGATGGATCTCGTTGTGTTCGTCGACGACCCAGGCGAAATGCCGTCCGCCGCGGTCGACACAGGACTGGATCGGAATCTGCAAGACCGATTCGAGGGGATCAACGTGAATCGTGACTTCGGCGGTCATCCCGGGTTTGAGCAGCACAACCCGCTCGGGCTCGTCGGTGACACGGATCACCGTGGCATATTCTTTGAGATTGTTCTTCAACCAGGCGGGGGTCATCGGGCCGAGCGCCACCTTTTCGACCACCCCGCGGAAAGTCTCGCCGCTGCAGGCGTCGACGTGGATCGTCACTGGCTGCCCTTCGCGAACGAGGAGAATCTTCGACTCGTGAATCCGGGCGTTGACCTGCATCGAGGTCACGTCGGGCAGATAAATGATGGCCTGCCCCTCCCAGACTTTGGCCCCTTCGTAAATCACGGATTCGTTCGCATTGGAACTTGCCCCGCCGTTCGCATAAACGACAACCCCTTCATGCGGGGCACGAATCACACACGCCTCGATCTGGCGCATCGCGTTGTTGTAAAGGTTTCTGAAGTAAGAAGACCAGCGGCGGTAATACAAGACTTCGAGCTGACGCTGGCTGAGTGCGTGTTCGTTCCGCAACTTGACGCGCTCGAGCTCACGCTCAAAGCGAAAGGCATTGGCTTCGCGCTGCGCCAGCTCCCGCTTATGGGTGTACTCGTCAAACACGTGCAGCCTTTCCCGGGCAATTTCCAAAGCCAATTCGGCTTTGGTCACCGACAGGCGATCGGCCTTCAATTCATCGGTGGTGACGTACCCCTTACGAATCATTTTCTCGTCGTATTCGACCCCCAGTTGGGCAGTTTCCAGGGTTTCAACCGCAAGCTGAATCGCATTCAGGAACTTGGTTCGCTTTTGAGGATGTTCGGCCTCCAGGTATTTCTTGAGGTCAAGCTGGGCCATCTTGAGCTGATGCTCGCCGGTCGCGTTCAGACTCTCGTTCTGCAATTTCTGGATCACGAGCCGGGCTTCGGCTGTCTTCAGTCCGGCATCATACACAAATGTCCAGATCTGCTGCTGTTGGGCGTTCTTGACGAACCGGGATGTGTCGAGCTCCGCCAGAACCTGGCCTTTCTCGACGAAAGTTCCTTCCTCAACCATCTTGAGGATCGTCAACCCGCCGCCGAACTCAACTTTGTGCCGCAGAACGGTGTTATTGGCGCTTTCGAGCTGACCAGGTTCGGTCAGGGTGACTTCCAGCGGGCCGCGCTTCACGATCGTTGTCGCGAATTCCGGACTGGATGACTGGGAGATATAGCTAAACGGGTTGCTCCAAGCCGCGACGCCGCCAAACGTCGCCGCCGTTAGAACCAGCAGGGTCACCCAGGCGACCGATCCGCGTCGCGTGATGCGCCAGCGGCGACCACCCTTGTGGCGGCCCCGGCGACCCGAACTCCGACCGTGAGGTCGGGACTTCGGGCCAAACGTCGTCATGACACGATTGAACAGTAATTTCATTAGGTTAGGGAGCTTCCCTGGGTTTCGATTCGCCCGGCATTTCCTGCTGCCTCCTTTTGCACCACGGGGCTCGCCCATGGCGTCGACAGGATTGCCAGTCGCCCGGCGCGGGGAACGCAGACCCGCAAAACCAGAGCATCCATCAAGGCTCGATCATATGTAATATCGGCAGCAGGGTCAACCAGGATTGACGGCCAGGCCGGGAGCCGGTCGCCGCTGGAGGAACCGACAGGACCGATTCAATGCCATGCACTCCGGCCAAGATACTCCTTAAAGCATTGATTTACAATGAGTTGCGATTCTGATGGCGTCCATCAATTCGATGCTTTTCGTTGATGGAACCGTCGAGACATGATGACTTTAATGTTAGGTGCCTTACGGCGTGGCGAGGTCGGTGCAGGCGTCCCCTCAATCGGACAAATGCAATTCCGGTCCTGATGACGATACTGCCGACATGCAGCACAATTGATTCTGGTCGGAGGCCGAGGGAATGGAGGGTTGGATGTGCCAGGGAGGTGGTCCGGGGGTGTCCGGCCGATGGGTGCGGTTGATCCTGATCGCCGGGTTGGTGCGAGGGGGGGGTGACGCCGCCGCGGACGACCTTCAGCCCCGCGATCTGCTGGCCGGCCCCCCCTATGTCAGTTGCTGCCAATGGGCCGTCGCCGACGCCGCGACCGGAGCCCTGGTCGGTGAATTCAAGGCCGACGCCGTCGTCGATGCGGCAAGCACGACGAAGATCATGACGGCCCACGTCATCCTTCAATTGATCCGAAAAGACGAGAGTTTGCTGGAGCAGCCGGTCACGTTTTCCGAGCTGGCGGCCCGAACGAGCGGTTCGTCCTGCGATTTACGGCCCGGTGAGAAGCTGGCCGTGAAGGAAATGCTGTACGCCTTGCTGCTACCTTCCGGCAACGATGCGGCGGTCGCCCTGGCCGAACATTTCGGGAAGCGGTTCGAGCCGGCGTCCCGCAAGGCCGGCGACGACTCGCTGGCACGGTTCGTCGCGGAGATGAACCGGGTCGCCAAACGTCTGGAAATGTCGGCGACCCGGTACATCAACCCCAACGGGCTTCCCGAGAAAGGGCACGCATCAAGCGCCGCTGATCTAATCCGCCTGACTGCCGCTGCCCGGCAAATCCCGCTGTTTCGCGAAATTGTCGGAACTCGGCAGCACGATGTCGAAGTTGTCGGCCGGGACGGGAAACGCCGCACGCTGACGTGGAAAAACACGAATCGGCTGCTGGCGATCACCGGTTACAGCGGCGTCAAAACCGGTTACACGAGGGCGGCCGGCTCGTGCCTGGTTTCGACCGGCGACCGCGGAAAGGACAGCCTGATCGTCGTCGTGCTGGGAGCCCCTTCCGCCGCTGCCGCCGTCTCCGACTCGCGCAACCTCTACCGCTGGGCCTGGCGCGAACGCGGGCATCGCGAATGACAGCTCTGCCATGGATTATCGCACGCCGACTGGGAGACTGGCAATCCCGCGCAATGTCTTGTACTCGAACGCCAGCCAGCGGCGGATGTCGGCCGTATAGAGGGGCGACAACACGCGTTCCGACGGTCCTCCGGCCAGTGCGGTGAGGACCTCGTCGGTCCCCATGTCGGTGATCGCACGATAGGAAGGGGCGAACGTCGAGACTCGTCCGTGGCTCTTGAAGATCGCTCCCTGGACAACCGTCGAACGGTTTCCGGAGAGGGTGATCGGGCCGTAGTCAACTTTGAGCAGTCGATTGAGCCATCGCGGCAGTTTGCCCGCGAGGAGCAGATTCTGCATTGTGACTTGTCGCTTTTCGATCCAGCCACGAACCGGCATGCCGGAGTCATGCAGGACATTTTCGAGAATCGGGCGCATGGCATTTTCGCGGGTCCGCTGGCCGAACCAGCGATTTTCGTGTCCCTTTCGCCCACCGAGCAGGATGGCGTCGAAGTAATGGAAATAGACGTCGATCAGATTAGTCGATCCGACAAGCGCATCCCAAGCCGCCGTGCCGAAGAAGCCGCCGCCAAAGACGTCGCGCAACAGCCGCCGGTAGAATTCTTCGAACCATGACGCCTGCCTGTCCCACATTGTCTCCTCCAAGTCGCCCGAGTAGTGCAGAGTCCATTTCAGAAAATCCTTTCCTCCTTCCGTCGGGGGGACCAGCGGACGAATCTGCTCCATGAATCGCCGCGCCTGCGTTGAAAACAGGTCGGCCTGAATCGCCTGCATGTCGGCGATCGTCAACTTGTCCTTTGCGGCCAGCAACTCGCGGATCCGTTCGGCCCGATACGGGCCCTGGCAGGCGTTGATCGAAAGTGGCTTCCCCGGCTGATTGCAATCGTCGTTGGCGGTGACGATGAATCCTTCGGGGGGATTGAGCAGCGAGGCGAGTTGTTCGACCGGGACGATCCCCCGCCACACGGCTTTGGCATCCCAGGCGGGAAGCGGATAAAGTCCCGAGTGCGGACGATCCGGGAGCAGCCCCGATTGCTGGTAGCCGATGTTGCCCGCCCGATCGGCGAGCACCCAGTTGCACGAGATGGATACGTCCCGGAGGACGCATTGTGCCTCTTCGGCCGATCGTGCCCGCGGCCACTGTGAAAGCGCGTGCAGTGATCGGGCCGAACCGCCTCGCATTGCGGAGAACGCGCGGCACAAATAGTGCCCCTCGGGTGGCTTCGTCTGGCGGGGATCCGTCTCGAGCGTGCCAAGTTCATTCTCGTAGACCGCGATTGTCAGTGCGGGATGTTTCTTCCTTCGAATCGTTTCGCGCCGTACATGAAAAGGAAGCCAGCCTGACTCACGGCGATAGTTGCCAGCTTCGCATTCTTCAATGAAGTAATCGACCATATCCATGAAACCGTAGGTGAAGCCCACGGAAACGTCGCGCGTGCGCCCCATGATCAGGCCGGGAACACCCGGCATCGTCACGCCGATCTGATAGTCGTCGGGGGTGTGCAAGACGACTTCGCACCAGACGGCCGGCAGTCGATTGCATTCGAGATGCGGGTCATGGCACTCCAGCGCCGAGCCGGTGGCCGACTTCCACGGCGCCACCGCCCAGTTGTTGCTCGCCGTGAACGCCGGGAGAATTGCCGGAAATCGAGCAATCACCGGATCAACGACACGGACCTTCTTCGTCAGTTCGGCCAGCTCGTCTGTCAGTCCATCGAGATGCGGAGCGAAAAGCTGCTTGAGTCTGTCGCGGTCGACTCCCGCCTGCAGCGACTGGATCAGGAATTTTTCGAGGTCCTGCTGTGTCTGGGCCAGCCCCACATACGACATGAGGAGGATCGTGAGCAGCGTGTCGGCCAGTTCCCACGGTTCAGGACGAAGACCCGCCAATTTCAATCCCCACGGCCGCGAATGTCGGCGCAGGCCGGCGTTCACACCTTCCGCATACGCCTCGGCAAAACTCGCGGCCTCCGGTGTGCAGCGGCCTGCTTCGTCGCGTGCCAGATGAACGAAACCCAACTGCCGCATGAAAACGTCGATCGCCAGCGATTCTTCACTGTCGTCCAGGCATTCACAGAGCCGCCCCTGCCCGACCAGACGCACGAGCGACATCTGCGTGAGGCGGTCGTGGGCGTGTACGAACCCCAGCCCGCGCATGAGATCGAGCTGATCACGTCCGCAGATCTCGATCACGCCGCCGCTCGTACGCCCGATGTCGAGCGTCGCACCGGCGATGTCGAAGGGGCGCGAATTCGAGGTGATTCTCATGATGTGTGTCGTGAAGAGGCAGAGCCCATTGAGCGCCCTTGCTGTCGAGCAATACCAACTCGCATCGTGCTTGCCTCTTCGCAAGTCGCTGCAACAAGTGCGCCGCGCGCCGATCTCACTTTTCCGGCACCACGATCTCGATCGACGCCTCGGCGACGGCGGTCAACTTGTTGCGCTGATGTGTTGTAGCGCGCACGATCAGCGGCATGTTGAACGGCCCGCAATCGTTTTCGGCGAACCACAGCACGATCGTCCCTGTGTCTGATCCCGGAGCGATCCGCACCGGTTCGGCCGAGACGCCCCGGATGTGTCTGGGGACGACGAGCTCGACCCGCGCTTCGCCGTCGAGTCCGACGCCGCGGCCCAGTTGCAATGGGAGCTTTGCGGTGCCTCCGGGGACTGCCGTCACCGAACGACGATCGACGTCGAGACTGACCTGGCCCGGGTCGACGATCGCCACGATCTGCTCATATTCGTGCAGCGACGTGAAGCTGACGGTGTGTTTCGTGCCGTCGGCATCGAGGATCTCACCAACCGCCATGACGCACGTGCGGCTGGTTCGGCCGACTTCCATCCACGGAGGAAACGTCACGGGATAATCGAACTCGCTGACGCCGGCCGGCACGGTGAGGATCGGTCCCGTGACCCCTTGCTGGTGTCGCATCTGCCGATCGGCCAGACGGACTTCAAGCGGTCCTTCGTACCCCCCGCGATCCACGGAGAAGCGCTTGACCGCGCCCGTCCCGCGATCGGCATATCGGATCTCAAATATCCCCTTGAGCTTGTAGGGTGTTGGCATGCAAACGGCCAGCAATAACGGCTCGACATCCAGAGTCTCGTCGGCGGCAACGCGGAACTTCGCGGGACGCGCCGTCGTTTGGTCGGCGATCACGCCTGTGCCACGAATCGAAAGACTTTGCACGGAAATCGCCGCGTTCTGCGCCGCCTTGAACGTCAATTCGACTTCGTTTGCCGTTGCGGCGATCGTCGGCAGATCGACGCTCACCCCCGTGGGCAAGGTGCCGCATTCCATTTTGATCTCACCGGAAAAACCATTTTGTCGTTCAGCCCTCACCTTGAGCTTCGCTTCGGCACCGCGATCGATCGACAGTGCATCGGTCACAAGCTGCAAACGGAAATCGGGGATCGCCTGTGCGACACGCAATCGGTAGGCAAACGCCTGGCCGCCTCGCGATGCCAGCCGCTCTTCGACCCGCAACCGGAAGACGCCGTCGACGGGAGCCGTGAATCGCAACTGCGAGTCGGTCTGGCTGCCCGAAAGGTCATCAGAACGGGCCAGCTCCTTCCCGTCGGCATCGAACAGGACGAGAACCGAATCGAGTGGCGATCCGAGTCGCGCGGCACGCAGGTCGATGTCGTAGATCACGTCCTTCGTCCCGCGGAACGACCAGCAGTCAATATCCCCCGGCCGTTCAATCCTTCCATTGAACACAACCGGTGCTTCGACCGGCGTCGCCAGCGTCAATTCGTCGTTCGGTCCCTGCTCGATCATTTCCGGCAGGTCATCGAGCTCGATGGCGAACACGTTTGCGGGCGCCTCCCCAATTATCGGTGTCGGCTCGTAACGGGCCGGTCCGTCGGCCGGCAGCGCCATCGCCACCGGTGGACCGGGAACATTCTGCCCCGAAAGCTCGAAGGCGGTCTGACTCCCTCGACGGCCTCCGAGTGGAAAGACGTGATCGACGTAGGGCCCGGCGGTGACCGTCAACCGATAGACGAAGTTTTGCAGCCCGCCGAACTTCAGATCGTGAACATGCACGAGATACGTGCCGTCGTTCGGCGCAACGAAGCGAACGAGCGTGTCGACCATACCGGCCTTTCGTTCGTCACTCTCAGCGATCCTTCGCCCCTGTGCATCGCGAATTTCGAGACGTGGCTCGAGCGGCGCGCCGAGCTTTCCGGCCACGGCTGAGCAAGTGATCGACTGGCCGGCCTTCGCCTCGAAAGCCCAGATGTCGACGTCTTCACGAGGAAAAATCCGACCGTTGATCGTGACGGGCAAGCGCACGGGCACAGGCACAGCCCGGCCGTCGATCTCCTCTTCGACCACTTCGGGCAAATCGCCGACAAAAAACGGACGGGCCGACGTGGCTCCCTGCGACGTCGAAACGCGCCAGGCGCGCGGACCGCGCGACGCATTGGTGTCGATTGTCACGCTTCCGGCGAGGTCTTTGGGATAGTCTTCCGCCTGCTGCGAATCGACGAGCGGAATGACCGGCCCTTCGAACCAGGCCGTTTTCGTCTGCTCGATCCGCGGCACCGCGCGGACTCCCGGACCCGGCATCTCGAACGCCGCCGAACGGTCCATGTAGAGCCCGCCGACGCGAAACCGGACTTCCGTCCCGCGCTGTCCTCCCGCGGGAAAGAGGTACATCGCCACCGGCGGATCGGCCCAGGCGCTGGACGCGGCAAATCCGCTCGCCACGATCGTGGAGACTGCCGCGGCGCACTTCAACAAGCGATCACGGAATGGCCGGTGGAGTCTGTTCAATTCGTCATTCTCCCGGGCGGTCACAACAATTCGCGGATCACCTTGCCGTTGTTGGCGATTTTCACCGGTCGACCTTCCGGCGTGTAGAACTCGTCGTCCGGGTCGATTCCCATCTGTCGATACACCGTCGCCGCAAGGTCTTCGGGGCCTACGACCGGCGTGTCGGGTTTCTCGGCCCGGCTGTCGGAGCGTCCCACGACCCGCCCTCCCTGGATGCCGCCTCCAGCGATGGCGACGGTGAACGACGGCCCCCAGTGGTCGCGGCCGGCGAATTGATTGATTCGCGGGGTGCGTCCGAATTCCCCCGAGACGACAACGAGCGTCGTTTCGAGCATGCCGCGATCGGCAAGGTCGCGAAACAGGGCCGCCAGCCCGCGATCGAGCACCGGCAGCATCTCGTCTTTCAGCACCGGAAAGCAGTTGTGGTGCGTGTCCCAGTTGGTGTGGTCGATAGTGACGCAACGCACCCCCGCTTCGACCAGTCGCCGCGCCATCAGGCACGACTGGCCCAGCGAAGTTCGGCCGTATTGCTCGCGCAGCTCGGGCGACTCCTGCTGGATGTCGAAGGCGGCTTTGGTGGCGGACGACGTCATCAGGTCGAACGCCTTCTGCTGAAACGCGCCGACCACCTGCGCCGACGGGTTGGCCTTGATATCGCCGGTCTTCCGATACCGATCGATCTCGGTCAACAACCCCTGCCGCGATGCGAGCCGATCGCCGCGCACCGCCAGCGGCGGCGCCAGATCGGGAACCGCGAAATTGGGTGTGTTCGGATCGGATTCGACCGCGAAGGGCGCCGCCGACGCGCCGAGATAGGCGGCCCCGGTGCTGGCGTTGAGACGCGGCAAGCAG
>JAGVKR010000249.1 GCA_020050375.1 Planctomycetales bacterium | reverse complement strand
TGAACGTGGTCAGATGAGCATTGTCGTCGTTGCATAAATCTGACAGGTGTGCATCGACCGTCGCGAACACGAACGAAGCTTGAGTGGACCGGTTCAGATTCTTACGAGTACTTCGAGGAGGCATTTGTCGGGGGGAGTTTCAGGGGGCTCACGCCCCCCGCTCGCCGGGGAAACGTTCATCCGGTAGACTGGACGCATGCACTGCCATCGCTTCCAACCCGTTCCCTTTTCCCGACGCGACATGCTCACCCGTTGCGCGAACGGGTTCGGGGCTGTGGCGCTGGCGGCGCTTCTGCGCGAGCCGGCGTTCGGGGAGACGCTGAAAACCGCGGTCGACGGTCCGCGCGATCCGTTGGCGCCGCAACTGGCGCATCATGCGGCACGGGCCAAGAACGTGATCTTTCTCTTCATGGATGGCGGACCTTCGCAGGTCGACACGTTCGATCCCAAGCCCCGGCTCGATAAGGAGCATGGATCGCCGATCAAGATGAAAGTTCCCCCCACGCAGTTCGACAACGTGGGGAACGTGCTCAAGTCGCCGTGGGCCTTCAAGCAGTACGGCGAAAGCGGGATTCCGGTCAGCGATCTGTTTCCGCACGTAGCGCGGCACGTCGACGACATGGCGGTCGTGCGGTCGATGACGAGCGACTTCTCGGAGCATACGAACGCCAATTATTTCATCCATTCCGGCTCGGGCATTCAGGGACGGCCGAGCGTGGGGGCGTGGGTCAATTACGGGCTGGGGAGCGAGTGCCGCGATCTGCCTGGCTTCGTCGTGCTCGGGAGCGGCATGATTCCCCCCGGCGGTCTCGATTGTTTCGGCAGCGGGTTTTTGCCGGCGTCGTACCAGGGTTCGCTGTTCGGCGGAGGGGAAGCGCCGGTGGCCGATATCCGCCGGGCGGAACCAAGCGATCAGCTTCAGCGGAGCAAACTCGCTCTGTTGCGAAAGCTCGACGCGGGGGTGCTGGGTCGGATCGGCAAGGTCGACACGCTGGAATCGGCGATCGGCAACTATGAGCTGGCCTTTCGCATGCAGACGGCGGTTCCCGATCTGGTCAATTTTGCCGACGAATCGAAAGCGACGCAGGAGGCGTATGGGATTCCCGACAAAGCGACCGAAATCTTCGGCCGGCAGTGTCTCGTCGCGCGCCGGCTGATCGAGCGCGGCGTGCGGTTCGTTGAAGTTTTGTGTCAGAACCTCGGCCACGACCGCTGGGACCAGCACAGCAACCTGCAAGCCGGTCACGAAGCGAATGCGAAGGCGGTCGACAAGCCGATCGCCGGGCTCTTGCAGGACCTGAAGGCGCGGGGCCTGTTGGAAGAGACGCTCGTGATCTGGTCGGGCGAATTCGGCCGAACGCCGATGGCGCAAGGCTCGAACGGCCACGACCACAACCCGTTCGGATTTACGATCTGGCTGGCGGGCGGCGGAATCAAGGGGGGAACGATCTACGGCGCCACCGATGACTACGGCTACTACGCCATCGAGAACAAATTGCAGATGCATGACCTGCACGCCACGATCCTGCACCTGCTGGGGATCGACCACAAGCGGCTGACGTACCGGTTCAGCGGGCGCGATATCCGACTGACGGATGTGTATGGAGAGGTCGTCGAGGAAATCCTGGCGTGAGGGACAGTCGATGCTGACTTACAAAGCGATGTTCAAGTTTGTCGAGGGAGGAGTCCATGCTGAGGTCATGGATTTTCCGGGAGTCTTCACGTGTGGCAAAGATCTGGAGGAAGCGCGTCGGCTGCTCGGGAGCGCATTGGTCGGCATGGCTGAGACCAACCTGTTGCACGGCGAGCCTCTGCCGCAACCCGATCCATTGGTCGCCAATCCGGATGCCGACCTGGATGAACCCATTCATTTTTGATTAGCGCTCAGCCCCCGCGCGATAGAAGTCGTGGTATTCGATCGGCAATGAAGAATATCCTAACGATCGGGACCCAGAGCAGGACCACAATCAACAGGATCAGGCTGACGGCCACGACGGCCCGCAAAAGCTTCCGACGGCGTAACCACGACTCAGGCGGGCAGGCGTCGAGCCCCGGTTCGCGTTCCGTGCCGTCCGGCACCGGAAACGTGATCACACAGTGATCGAACAGCATCGTGCGATAGGTGGGCACGGAACCTCTCCTGCCGGCGACTTGCGGGTGGCGTGCCGGACTTGCCCGCCGTCGGCGTCTCGTGCGTGAGGCGGCCCGCTCGATTGACGCCTGGCAGGACACGGCTCGCCACGGTGGCGTTCGCCGGCGCAGTGCCTAAAATGCCGTTTCCCGCGAAAATCGGCTCTCATTTCCAGAAGGAACCTACCGTGTCCGCCACGCTCAGCGAGTTTGCGAAGAACCTCAACGTCGAAACCGCCTTCACCGTGCTGGCGGTCGCCAAGCAGCTCAAGGCCCAGGGGAAGGACGTCGTCGAGCTGGAAATCGGCGACAGCCCGTTCGAGAGCACCGCGGCGGCCAAAGCCGCCGGCGAGCAGGCCATTCGCGAGAACCAGTCGCACTACTGCCCGTCGCCGGGGCTGCCGGTGTTTCGCGAGGCGGCGGCGAAGTTCGTGAAAGACGAGTTCAACATCCCGGCGAAGGCCGAGAACGTCGTCGTCGGCCCGGGAGCCAAGATCTTCGAGCAGTTCTTCTGCGAAGCGTTTCTCAATCCGGGTGACGGCGTGCTGGTTTTCAGCCCGCACTTTCCCACGTTTCTCCCCAACATCGAGCGTCGGCAGGCACGGGCCGTCCTCGCGCCGCTCGCGCAGGAGAACGAGTTCCGCCCGGACGTCGCCGCCATAGAACGGTTCCTCAAGACCGATCGGGCCCCCAAGGCGATCTTTCTCAACTCGCCCCAGAATCCGACTGGCGGAGTCGCCACCGAGCAGGACCTGCGCGACATCGCCGATCTCGTCCGCGGAAAAAACGTCGCCGTCTTCAGCGACGAGCCGTACTGCCACATGGTCTGGAAAGGCCGGCACCGCTCGCTCCTGGAGCAGCCGGGGATGATGGAGCAGTGCGTCGCGGCGTACACGTTCAGCAAGTCGTACAGCATGAGCGGCTGGCGGCTGGGGTTCGCCGTCTCTGCCGCGCCGATCGCCGAGGCCATCGGCAAGATGATCAACACGTGCCTGTCGTGTGTTCCGCCGATTGTGCAACTCGCCGGGGCCGCGGCCTTGCAGCGCGACCAGGCCGAGCGCGATCGCGTGATGCAGCTCTTCCGCGAAAAGGTCGTCCTGCTCACGACGGGGCTCAATAAGATCGACGGTTTCAAGACGCTCGATCCCACGGCGACGTTCTACGTCTTCCCGAATGTCGCGCCGATCTGCAACAAACTGAAGATCACCAGTCACGGTCTGGCGCTCTACCTGCTCGAAGGAGCCGACGACAAATTCGGCGTCGCGTGCCTGGGAGGCGAGTGTTTCGGCGACGCGGGGGCCGGCTTTTTGCGGTTCAGTTGTGCCGAGCCGAACGAACGGTTGCAGCAGGCGCTCGACTTTTTGCCGAAAGCCATCGCCCGCACCGACCGCGTCGAAACGTATCTTGAAAAGCACCCGAAGTTCCGCCTGGCGCAACCGTATCCGACGGGGAAGTGATTTCGGACTGACGATTTCGGAACTTGGATGTGTGATTCGCGATTGGATGATCGCAATCCCTCATTCGGCAGGCTTTGCGGCCCCCCTGTTGTGCTGTTGTGTCAGAACCGAGCTCCGAACTTCGAAAGACAGAATCGCCAGCGACCTCAGGTCCGCTGACCGGCCGGGAATGGTATCGCCGGAGCGTCATCGCGGCGCTCGCTTTTTATTGGCTGCTGATGTTTACGGCGACACACGTTCCGAAAATCCCTAGGGAACTCGAACCGGGGTTTTCGGACAAGTGGCAGCACTACGTCGCTTATGCCGGGCTGGGCTTCCTGCTCG
>JAGVKR010000172.1 GCA_020050375.1 Planctomycetales bacterium | reverse complement strand
TGTCCGCTGCCGGTGATGAACTGGAAGGCCGCGCAAGACAGTTTCGAGAAGGCTGATCCGCTCGGTCTGTCGCACCCGCTGCTCCGATTGTCACAGGGCTGACAATCGGGTCACGGGAGCTCATCAAGAAGAGAAAATGTGGACGACGTCGCGCCGTCCGTGTACCATCGACTCAATCGTCCGCCGGTGCGGCCGATAGACAGGGTGACAACATTGCGGGAGTTTGCTCTGCCGATGTCACGTCCTGTACGCAAACTATTGCTGATCCTGACGACTGCGGTCGGAACGCCGCTTTCAGCCGGCGGCGATGAACTGGCGCCCACGGCTGAGTCATTGCGGTTCTTCGAGACGAAGGTGCGTCCCGTCCTGCTCGAGAGTTGCCTCGCGTGTCACGGGCCCGACAAGCAGGAGTCCGGTTTGCGGGTCGATCACATCACGCATCTTTTCGAAGGGGGCACTCTCGGTCCGGCTGTGATTGCCGGCCAACCGGAGAAGAGCCTGCTGCTCGAAGCGATCCGGCAGACCGGTGACTTGAAGATGCCGCCCAAAGGACCTCCACTGGCGGCCGAAGTTGTCGCCGATATTCACCGCTGGATCAAAAGCGGGGCCCCCTGGCCCGAGAGCGACGCGATCAGCGAAGCTTCTGTCGCCTCAGGGGTTTTCGATCTTCAAGCGCGCAAGCAGCGCTGGCCGTGGATCTGGGAATCGCCTCAAAAACAACCGTTGCCGGCCGTCGTCGATACGAATTGGCCGCTCTCGGAGATCGACCATTTCGTGCTGGCGCGGCTGGAGGAAAAGGGACTCAAGCCGGCGGCGGCTGCGGATCGCCGGGTGTGGATCCGCCGCGTGACGTTTGACCTCATCGGGCTGCCTCCCACTCCCGAAGAGGTCGATGCATTCGTCGTCGATGCTACGCCGCGGGCTTACGAAAAGGTCGTCGACCGGTTGCTCGACTCGTTGCATTTCGGCGAGCGATGGGCTCGGCATTGGATGGATCTGGTTCGTTACGCCGAATCAGCCGGTCACGAGCACGATTTCAATATTCCGAACGCCTACCAGTACCGGGACTACGTCATCCGTGCTTTCAATGCCGATGTCCCGTATCGCCAATTTGTGATGGAGCATCTGGCGGGAGACCTGTTGCCTGAGCCACGACTGCACCCTCAGCGCGGGTTCAATGAGTCGGTCCTGGGGACGGGATGGGCGTTTCTGGGTGAGGAGGTGAGCTCACCGGTCGACATTCGCCAGGACGAATTGGAACGTACCGACAATAAGCTCGATGTGTTGTCGAAGACATTCCTGGCACTCACGGTCTCGTGCGCGCGCTGTCACAACCATAAGTTCGACGCGATTTCCCAGCACGATTATTACGCGCTGGCCGGTTTTGTGCTCAGCTCCAGTTATCGACAGGTTCCGTTCGAGTCGATGGAGCACAATCGACATGTTGCGAACCGTCTTGCCGAGTTTCGAGAACAGGCCCATTCACAAATCTGCGCCGCTGTGAGCAACGCACAAGAGCCGGTGCTGGGCCGGTTGGCCGATCTCCTCCTGGCCGCGCGAAAAGTGATGCTGGCGCCGGAGACTTCGCGCGACGCGCTGCTCGATTCGGTCGCGGCGCAGGAATCGCTGGACCCCTCGTTTCTGCGCGGGTGGGTGAGCGCATTGAAACATGCGGCGGCCGACAACGCCGATCCTTTCCACGCATTTGCAAACGCGGCGGCAAAAACCCGGATTTCATCATCGGCCGAATTCAAAACCGCGCTGGCGCATATCGCCAAACACCAAATGGAGCAGGCAGCCCGCGCCGAAAGGGCTTCCGGCGACACGCGCGTTGTTGCCGACTACACACATGCCGGCCAAGCACGCTGGATCGCCGACGGATATGCGTTTGGCCGCGGGCCGGTGCGGCCGGGAGAGGTCACGCTCGCGGGGGAAGCGGGGCACCCGATTTCACGTGTGTTTTCGCGCGGGTGTGCGACCCGGGATCCGTTCTGGAACGGGCTGCGCCTCAGCGAAGGAAACGAGACGTCCGTGATCTTACTGGCCGCAGATCAACGATCGGGGCGGATGATTCGCACTCCCACCTTCACGCTGCAATCCGGAAAGTTGCACTACCTCGTGCGCGGCCAGGCAAAAGTCTATGCCGGGGTCGATTCGCATCTCAGTATTCGAAAAAACCTGCACGCGCGGTTGATGACCGAAGTCGGCTCGGGGTTGTCCGAACAGCCCGTGTGGTGTGAGCACGATCTGACTCCTTATGTCGGACATCGTGTGCACGTCGAATTTGGCCCGGTCGACGATTCGGATCTCGAAGTGCTCATGGTTGTCGATGCGGATCGCAAACCCGAAGCCGTCGTCGACGCCAATCGTATTCTGCTGGAAGCGATCACCGGCAAATCGGTCGATTCGCCGGAAGAGCTGGCCCGCGCGTACCAGCAGTTGATGCTCGCAGCTTCGCAGCGCCTGGGGTCGGGAAATCTCCGCAGCGATCCCGACGTCGGTCCATGGGCAGCGCTCGCCGATTGGCTGGTTCAGCATCATGATCTGGTCGTTCCCCCCGGCAGCCAGGCTCGCGCGCGACTCGTCGAGGCTGTGTCACGCCCGATGCAACTTCGAGCCGAGCTTCAGAGCTCCATTCGACTTGAATCGCATACGGCGCCTTCGTGGCTGGACGGGAACGGCGTCGACGAACATGTGCTGGTCCGCGGGAGTTATAAAGACGCAGGCCCCGAAGTCCCGCGCCGTCTCCCGGCGGCGTTTCCCAATTCCCGATCGATCGAATTGACCGGCAGTGGTCGCCTGGAGTTGGCCAAACAGTTGGTTGAACCGGCAAATCCTCTGGTGGCCCGCGTGTTCGTCAATCGTGTCTGGCAACACCTCTTCGGTCGTGGAGTTGTGGCGACAGTCGACAACTTCGGCTACCTGGGTCAGCGGCCCAGCCATCCCGAGTTGCTGGATCACCTCGCACATCGGTTTGTCTCAGTCGACGACTGGTCGCTGAAATGTCTCATCCGCCAACTCGTGCTGTCGAGCACCTATCGCATGTCCAGCAGACCAAACGTCTCAACGGCCGAGCAAGCCGGGCAAATCGATCCGAAAAACATCCTGTTGCACCGCATGCCCATCCGGCGGCTCGAAAGCGAAGCGATCCGCGATGCGATTCTGGCCGTGTCCGGGCAGCTCGATCGCAAAATGTTCGGGCCTCCCGTTCCCGTGCATCTCACCGAGTTCCTGACGGGGAATGAGCCTCCTCCACAATCGGGTCCCCGGGATGGCGCCGGCCGCCGCAGCATCTATATCGCCATCCGCCGAAATTTTCCGTCACCGATGATGCACACATTCGACGCGCCGATCCCCTTCGGCACCGTCGGCCTCCGCAATGTGACCAACGTCCCGGCGCAGTCGCTGGTCATGATGAATGACCCCTTTGTCCACGATCAGGCCGTCTGGTGGGCCCGGCGCATCCTCAAAGACGATGACAATCAGTCCGCTGAGGCCCGAATCGACAGTCTGTTTCGAGCCGCCTTTGGTCGATCGCCTACCGCCAAAGAGCGGACTGCCAGCGAGGAAACATTGAAGGAGCTGGCAACGCTTTACAAAGTGGACGCGAATTCAATCGACCCCTGGGCCGGTCTGTGTCACGCATTGTTCAATGTCAGCGAGTTTCTTTATGTGCGGTAATCGAAACAGAAAACAAACGGGCGACGCAACGTCCGTAGGAGCGAACCGGTGAGGCGGCGTGCATCCTGCCTGTGCCATCGACGGCTGATCTCGCGACGCGAGTTGCTTCAGCGCGCGTCGATGGGATTTGGTTCGCTGGCACTATCGGCTTTGTTGTCCGATTCACCATCAGCCTCGGCTGCCAACGAGGGTCGTGACGCGAGTCAACCGCTCTCTCCGCGCGCGGGTCATTTCCGGCCCCGAGCCAAAAGCATCATTTTTTTGTTCATGGAAGGGGGCGTCTCCCAGGTCGACTCGTTTGATTACAAACCGCTTCTCAATAAGCGAAATGGCGAAGATCCCCGCCGCGCCATCGGCAACCTCGCAAAGACGCAGTTCGACAACGTCGGGCTCGTGATGGATTCTCCCTGGCGCTTCCGCCGGCACGGTCAAAGCGGCCTTTGGGCCAGCGATTTGTTTCCGCACATGGCCGGCGTCGTCGACGACTTGTGCTTCATCCGTTCGATGACGTCCAAGTTTCCCGAGCACACGAGTGCCAATTATTTTCTGCACAGCGGGTTTGGAGTTCAGGGCCGGCCCAGCCTTGGCTCGTGGATGACTTACGGGTTGGGCAGCGAAAACGAGAACCTGCCCGGTTATGTGGTCGTCAATGGCGGGCTCATCCCCTTCGGCGGGCCGGAAACGTTAGCCAACGGTTTTCTCCCCGCCGCCTATCAGGCCTCGTTGCTGAACGCGCGCGGTATGCCCCTGGCAAACATCGTCCCCGCGGAAGCGATTCCTGGCACGCAGGAAACAAAACGCAAACTGGTCAGAACGCTCAATCAGCTCGCGCTGGACGAAGCCGGGCCCGTTGACGCCTTGGAATCGGCCATCGCCAATTATGAGCTGGCCGCCGGCATGCAGGTCGCTGTTCCTGAATTGGTCGACCTCACCTCAGAGACCGCGGCCACCCAGCACATGTATGGTCTGGATTCGGAGTTCGAGCACACCCGCACCTACGGCCGGGCCTGCCTGATTGCCCGACGGCTTGTCGAGCGTGGTGTGCGGTTTATCGAACTGACCATTCCCCTGGTCAAGAACTATGAGCGCTGGGACGCTCACTACGACATCATCGGCAACCATGCCCCCAATGCCCGCGCTGTCGATCAGCCGATTGCTGCGCTGATCCGGGATCTCAAGCAACGCAGCCTGCTCGATGAAACCCTCGTCGTTTGGACGGGCGAATTCGGACGGACCCCCTTTGCCCAGGGGGCCAGGGGCCGCGACCATAATGAAAGCGGCTTCACCCTGTGGATGGCCGGTGGCGGCGTCCAACGCGGGATCGTCTACGGATCGACCGATGAGTGGGGCTACCGGGTCGTCGACAAGCCGCTCGAAATTCACGACCTGCACGCCACGATTCTGCACCTGATGGGCATCGACCACACGCGACTCACCTACAACTTTGGCGGGCGTGACATGCGGCTGACCGACGTTTACGGCCACGTGATCGACGACATTCTCACCTGATCGATCCCCGAATCCGGCACAGCACGCGGAAACCGATCTTGTCGTCAGCATACGTCGGCGGAAAGTGATAGTGCCGGCTGGCCGAACTATGCCAGTACGGCTGCTCGGTGCTCCACCACGAGCCACCGCGCGTGACCCGGCGCGTTCCCGCGTCCGGGCCCGGCGGGTCGGCGGCGGGAGAATCCCGATAATAGTCTTCGCCGTACCAGTCCGCACACCATTCGTGCACATTCCCGTGCAGGTCGTACAGCCCCCAGGCGTTGGGGGGATACGAACCGCCCCGCTTCGTCTTGTCCCCGGCAAAATTCGCGTCGTCGGTCGAGAGCGTGTCGCCGCTGGAAAATCGAGTTGTCGTCCCGGCACGACACACATACTCCCATTCCGCCTCGCTCGGCAGACGATACACGCGCCCGGACCGTTTCTCTTCCGGCATATCCGAGAGGCGGCGGCAAAACTCCACCGCGTCCTCCCAGGAAACCGTCTCCACGGGAAACCGCTTGATGTCTTGAGCCCCCTCCCCCTGGACGTTGCAGGTGCTCGGGCGTTCGCCCGTCACCGACTCGTATTCGTCCCGAGTGACCTCCAGCGTCCCCATAAAAAACGACTCGGAGATCTCCACCGAATGCGGGGGCTTTTCGTCCGTGTCGGCATCCTCCTCCATCGACCCCATCAAAAACCGGCCCGCGGGAATCGGCGCCAGCGTCATTCCCAGGCTGTTCGTAATCGTGCCGGGCGCTTTGACAATTTCACGACGCTTCTCCCCTTCCGGCCGCAGTTGCCTGTTGACGAGCTGCGAGAAAACCACCAGCGCCCCGATCGCGACCAGCCCCAGCGGCAGCAGAAGACGATACACCACGGACCGCCGGGCAGGTTGTGACGTCATCGCCATTGCAAAACCGTGAACCAGGATCGAATCTTCCACCCAGAGCAAAGATGCTTGCCACCCTTTTTACACCAGATAAAAATCATACGTGTCCGCGGGCCCCCACAACCAGCCAGCAGGGGCGAAATGCAGCCAGCACGTCGAAGTCGAACGCGAGCCCGTTCCATGACACAGGGACAAACCCATCGCGCGCGGCATCGACGAGATGTCGAATAAAGGCCGCGACGTCCTCCCGCTCCATTTGCGGCGCCGGCGCACCGGCCGAAGTCCGGCTCAACCAGACGCGCGGCTCGGCGCCATCGCCCGCCTGCGAGGCAATGCAGGAAATCCCCAGCGGCCGGAATCGATTGCATCTGAGATCATTCGCAGCCCGTTCCAGCCAAGTGATGACCTCTCCCTGCCTGTTGATTTCTTAAATGTACACAAGTATACTTACATCGAC
>JAGVKR010000781.1 GCA_020050375.1 Planctomycetales bacterium | reverse complement strand
CGATTTCGAAATCGATCCCGCAACTGCAACCGCAGTTCGGGAGATGGCGGGCGAGATTCTGATCGTCAGCAGCGAGCGGATTGCCCAGGAACTGAAAAAGATGCTGGTGCACGTCCGCCGCGCCGCGGCCATGCGCCTCGCCGATGATCTCAAGCTGTTGGCGGTGATCCTGCCCGAGCTCGTTCCCGTGCTTGTCGAGCCGGGCGTCGGGCGCTGGTTGCGTACGCTGGCGATGCTGGAGCGGTTGGAACAGCCGGATTTCGAATTGGCGCTCGCGACGTTGCTCGCCCTGGCGCTGGCCGACGCGATCGCCGATCCCGCCAGTATTTGCCGAAGGCTCAAACTGTCGAACAAGGAGCAAGAACACGTCTGCTGGCTGTTACAACATCGCGAAGCCATTGATGGCGCTCCACAGATGCGGTTATCGCAACTCAAACGGTTGCTTGCCGAACCGGGCGTCGGCGATCTGTTGGCCCTCGCGCGCGTTGCCGCGGAATGCGGCCTGGGAAGCCTCACGGCCATCGAATTCTGCGAACGCTATCTGGCGGAGACGCCGGCGGGCCAGATCGATCCTCCGGCGCTGGTGACGGGCCAGGATTTGATTCGGGCCGGGTTGTCGCCGGGCGTCCGTTTCAAGGAGCTTCTCGAGCTCGTCCGCGATGCGCAACTCGAGGGGGCGATAGGCACGCCGGACGAAGCGCTGGCGCTGATCAAAAAGGCGATCGGCCGACCGGGGTGAAGCGATCGGCGTTCCGTCAGATCGCGCTGGCCTTTCGCCTGCCGCGGTCGGTTGTCGCCACCACGTTTCCACTGGCGATCGAGCCTATTCCTTGTCGAAGAGCGCGATGCTGGCGGTGAAGCCGTGAATGTAATTGCGGCCGCCGACCGGGCCCAGTTCTCCCTGAGCGAAGAAGCCGGCGACGGGGATCGGGCCGCACAACTCGCGGATCACGCCGGCGTCGTGATTCGACTCGGGAAACATCTTCATCCCGCGCCCATTGCAACTGAAGAGCAACGCTCCACCCGGGGAGGGCTGGCCGGGCGACAGGCGATCCGACAAGAGGTGC
Organism: Planctomycetales bacterium; assembly: GCA_020050375.1. Lineage (GTDB taxonomy): Bacteria > Planctomycetota > Planctomycetia > Planctomycetales > Planctomycetaceae > SIAF01. The sequence goes on along the minus strand of JAGVKR010000781.1, from coordinate 3,519 downwards.
CTCAAGTCTTCGTCGGCGGTGTCGGCGTCGCGGACGTGAAACTGCACGGTCTGGCCGGCGCGGACGTAATGGCCGATCGCCATGGCCCCGGTGTCACGGTCGGCTCCGAGCACGTTGGCGATCAGAAAGTCACCCCGCGAAAACGCCGGCTTGTGCTCGTCCATCACGACCCCCAGGTGCAATCCGTGCCGGATCAGTTTTCGGTCGCGCTCGGAGAGATTGGAATACGTCTCCTCCAGCCGGGCCAGTGCCGTTTTGCCCCCCAGATCGAAGACGATGTTCTGCTCGGCCTTCGTGACGACGAATGTCGACCCGATCGGCCGACACCCCTGCGAGACGATCGACTGCAGGCGCGGTCCGCCGCGAATCACGACGCCCACCCCGCCCCCCGGCACCGGCTTCCCGTTCCAGCTCAGTCGGTTTTCGCCAGGTGCGGAACCCCCGCTGGCCATGCCCCCCAGGAGCGGAACGCCGGGCAGATCGTCGGCAAGGCGATCGATCAGCGTGTCGACGGCAAACGAAAAGGGATCGGCGAGCATCAGAACGGCGCGCAAGCCGGAAGGATCGGCGGGCGGCTCGGGGAGACCGGCACAGATCGGGCCGTCGGGGGTGCGTTCGAACTCGACGTGAAACGTTTCCAGTTCGGCGCCGGGCAACACGCCGCTCCACAGGCTGATCGCCGGTCCCTCTTCAATCGCGCGATCGTTGCAGATGACCGATTCGGCGCTGCAGGCCAGCAAGTGCCGGCTGCCCGTCTTTTCGCCGAGCGTGGCGACGATCGCGTTGAACTCTTCGAGGTGCGGACGCGACACGAAAGCCACCGATAAGTCGGGGCGCGCCCCCGACAACTGCAAAGCGGCGGTGCGGCAAACTTCCTGGAGTGCATCCTGGCAGTCGCTCGACTGCGAATACGCGGCCGCAAAAGGCATGCTGATCTTCCCTGCTGGCGGAATTGTCGGACCGGCTCCCGCTACCGACCCGAGCGTGACAGTAACTGCCGGGATGACAAATGTGCAAGCTTGGCGTCGATCGGCGGGGGCCGACGCCCGGTTTCGAACCGAGCGAGGCGTCTTGCGAGCATCGACCGCCGGCCCGCTCGATTCGGTCGTGGTGACAGCAAGGTCGTCGTTTTCATTCGCAGGTTCGTTGCCCTCGGCATGAACAATCCGCAAAATCAGGATCTCGGACAGGACTGCGAGCCTTGTATCTGCCGGTTGAGGGCATACTCTGAGTCTTATGAATTTCGATCTTGTTGCCACGTTGATTGTCCTGGCCGCCATTCTGGTCGGCCTGCTTCAGGAATCGATCGGTCCTGAGATCGTGATGCTGGCGGGGCTGACACTCCTGGTCCTGCTGGGTGTCACCCCGCTCGACGAGGCTCTGGCCGGTTTCGGCAATGCCAGCGTGATCATGATCGGGGCGCTGTTCGTCGTCGGCAGCGGACTGCGATCGACCGGCGCCCTCGATACGATCAGCCACTGGCTTTTCGGTCGCCCCCGCCCCGGCGTTCCCGTCATCCGTTATTTGGGACCGATCTCCGTCCTATCGGCGTTCATGGCCAATACGCCGCTCGTGGCGTTCTTTCTACCGGTGTTTATTCAATTGTCGAAACGCCTGCAGTTGTCCCCTTCGAAGCTGTTGATCCCCTTGTCGTATGCGTCCATTCTGGGAGGGTGCTGCACGCTCATCGGAACAAGCACGAACCTGGTCGTCGACGGGATGTTGCGCAAGCTGCCGGTCGAGCAGGGAGGGGGGGCGATGTCGATGTTTGAGCTGACGCCGGTGGGTCTGCCCGTGGCGATCGTGGGACTGACGTATCTGGTGACGCTCGGCTTCCGCATGCTGCCGAACCGTCAGGATCTGATGGAATATATCGAGACGCATCCCCGCGAGTACTCGACGGAAATGATCGTGCGGGCCAATTGTCCGCTCGCGGGTCAGTCGGTGCGGGCCGCAGGGTTGCGCGATCTGCCAGGTTTATACTTGTTTCGGATCGAACGTGGCGAGTCGGTGATTGCCGCGGTCGCTCCGACTGATGTCATGAAGGTCGGCGACATTCTGTGCTTTTCGGGCGTGGGGGCGACGGTCGTCGATTTGCAGAAGATTCGGGGCCTGGAACCGGTCGAGCACCGTTCCTCGCTGCCATCGCCTGCGTCGTCGCCCGCGAGCCCGGGCGACGGCCTCGGCTCGCTGGATTCGCTGGAAGGGCTCCCTTCCGGGAAGCCTGGCTCGGTCGCGGCCCCCCGGACCGGGCGCCAATTGTGCGAAGTGGTGATTTCATCGACATCGCCGCTGCAGGAACAGAGCATCAAGGACACCGATTTCCGCACGCGGTATGGAGCGGTCATCATCGCCGTGCATCGCAGCGGCGAGAAACTCGAGCAGAAGATCGGTCAGATCGTGCTCCGGGCCGGCGACACGTTGCTGATTGATGCGAACGAAGACTTCGTGCGTCGCTGGCGGCATTCGCCGGACTTCATTCTCGTGTCCGGAATTGAAGACAGCGCGCCGGTCCGCCACGAGCGCGCCTGGCTGGCGCTGACGCTGTTCGCGCTGGTCGTCCTCGGAATGTCGGTGGCCTCCGATCAGGCCGGATTCAGTCCCACGGTCATTGCTGTGGCCGGCGCGATCCTGATGGTGCTGACCCGCTGTGTCCGCAGCCAGGAAGCGACGCGCAACGTCGAGATTTCGGTGTTGACGCTGGTCGCCGCCTCGTTGGGGATCGGCAAAGCCATGGAAAGCAGCGGAGCGGCTCAATGGCTGGCCAGCGGCTTGCTCGGAGCGTGCGAGGGTTCCGGCCCGATCATCCTCATGGCGGTGATCTACCTGCTCACAGTGATCCTCTCGGAACTGCTGAGCAACAACGCCACGGCAGCCCTGATGGGAACGCTGGCCATTCAGGCCGCGGCACAACAGGAAATCGACGCGCGGCCATTCCTGATTGCCGTCGCGATGGCATCGTCGTGCGCGTTTGCGACGCCCATCGGATATCAAACGAACCTGATGGTCCTGAACCCAGGCGGCTATCGCTTCGTGGATTACTTCAAAGTCGGGTTGCCGCTGAACTTGCTATGCTTCATCGTCAGCATCATTGTGATCCCACTCGTGTGGAAGTTCTGAACAGTGCCAGCGTTGTTTCGGCGCCACTGTTCGCTCCGAAGCGTCCCACGTCACCAGCGGTCCCTGTGGGTTTGTGAACTGTGTCAGCGAGTCGAGATCGACGCACTCACCGGTTCGTCGGCGGCGCGGTGAATGACGGCGTTGATCTGGCCCCCGAGAAACAGCACGGCGCCGGTCAGATCGAGCCAGACGGTCAATACGATCACCCCGCCTGGGTTTAGAAAGCAGAACGGCAGAGCTACAGACAAGTTGTTTTGTTGTTTTGCAGCGTTGCCCTCTGCAGTTCTTCGTCCAACAGGCTCGCTTCTTAGCGACGAATCACCTCAAGGCGTGAAATCGCTGTCGTCGGCGACGGAGAGGCAAAACTGGGCAATCAGCGTGGCGGCGTGTTCGAGATCG
>JAGVKR010000828.1 GCA_020050375.1 Planctomycetales bacterium | reverse complement strand
CCCGGGTGCAGGGAGTGATCACCCCCTTCCCCGGCGGAATCGCCGCCAGCGGCTCCAAGGCGGGAAGCCGCTACAAGTTTTCAATCGCCAGCACGTATGAAAAATTCTGTCCGACGCTTCGCGAAAAACTGGGAGCCGAGTCAGGAGTGCCCGAGGGAGTCGGCTCGATCATGGAGATCATCATCAACGGCCGCGACCTCCCGTCGATCATCCGCGCGACGCAGGCGGCGATTGCCGCGTCGGTCGAGACCCCCGGCCTCGTGAAAATCTCCGCCGGCAATTACGGCGGCCGGCTGGGGAAGAGCTTCATTTATCTTGATTCGGCAAAGCAGCCAACCGTGTAAATCGTTGCCGGTTCGGCGAAGCGCCCACGCCCCCTTTTGACTTTTGAATTTTGTGTTTCCTTAGTCATTTGATTTTCGGACATTCCCGTGAAGGGGCGTACCGTGTCCGTGAAGGATGAAGCTCGAGAGACAAATGTCTAAGGAAAGTCAAAGCTCGAAAATAGAAAAACGCTGGCGGGAGCACGATTGACCGACACCCAAGGGCGCATCACTTGTCGTGGCGCATCGGCAGTCCGAATCGCTCCCAAGTCGCCGGCACCGGCGCTGTGATGGTCACTTCGTCGTAGCGAATCGGGTGGCGCAGCGTCAGGCTGCGGGCGTGGAGTGCGATCGGGGTGTCGCGCGGTTCAGTGGAGCCATCGACCACAAACGGCGTCGTCGCCCCATATTGCACATCGCCGACGACCGGCCATCCTCGGCTGGCCAGTTGCACGCGGATCTGGTGCATGCGGCCGGTGAGGAGCTCGATTTCGAGCCAGGTTGGGGAGTGCGGAGTGCGGAATGCGGAGTGGGGAGTGACAGAGGGGGCGTTCGATTCGTTCTCTGAGACCGGTGTTGGGCTCAGCGTGCGGTATTTCAGGCGGGCTTCGCGAGCGCCGGGTGTTTCCGGCGGCACAACGTCTACGCGGGCTTCGTCGGGCGCTTTGAGGAGCCAGTCAACCAGTTCTCCTTCGGGCGGTTTGGGGGTTCCCTCGACGAGTGCCCAATACACTTTTCGCACCTGCCGTTCGCGAAACTGTTCGGCGAGACGCGCCGCCGTCTTCGAGTTGCGCGCAAACACGACGACGCCGGAGACGGGCCGATCGAGCCGGTGTGGAATTCCGAGATAGACATTGCCCGGCTTATCGAACCGCGCCTTGAGCCACGCCTTGACCTCGCGCTCGAGCGTGGGAACGCCGGGAATTGCGCCGAGCGTCAGCAGGCCAGCCGGTTTGTTGACGGCCAGCAGCGGGCCATCTTCGAGGAGGATGTCGACCGTTGGAGAATCCGCGCTCATGGCGACGAAGGCCCGCTCACGAGCAGCTCAAGCGACTGGACCAACGGCGGCAAATCCTGCTGAATCGTTTGCCATAAGATCGAAGCGTCGACAAGGTGATACATGTGGACGACCACATTTCGCATGTCCGCCATTTCGCGCCACGGAAGATGCGAATGCGCCGCCTTGAAATCCTCCGGCAAGGCGCGACTTGCTTCGCCAATGATGGCGATATTGCGCACGACCGCGTCGATCGTCCTGTTGTCCGTCGAAAACGTCGCGTAGGTCATTCCCTGCGTATATTCAGCGATGCGCTGGATCGCCAGCAGGAGATCGCGAACACGCAGCACCGGATCTCTAGGCGGCACGAACGGCCTCCCTGAGAATCTGCTCTCGCAGCTCCGACCGGAGTGCGCCAGGCGTGGTCAAATCGACTTTCACGCCTCCCAGAAGCTCTTCGAGATACCGTTGGAGTCGAACGAGCCCGAACAGCCCCGTGGGACTGCTGAATTCAACCAGAACGTCAACGTCGCTGCGTTCTGTTGCCGCATCGCGCGCGACTGATCCGAATATCGATATGGTTTTGACGCCGAGCGTGCATAGACGCTCATGATTGGCCGCAATGCGTTTCAGAACTTCGTCGCGCTGCATGATTCAACCTCGATACCATCGTTCCAGTTTAGCATAGATCATTCACTCCGCGTATCTGACCGGATTCCAATCCCGCGCCACCGCGCACAGCGTGTCGAGCACGGCGCGGTTGGGGCTCGTGGCGACGATTCCCGGAAGGCGGAGCATGTTTGCCCGTTCGTCCGTCCAAAGCTTGTGGAAATTCACCGGCTCGCGGTTGTGGACCCACAGCGCGTCGCCGCCCCAGACGCGCGCCAGATGCAGGCCGGCGGGAAAGTCGTAGACGTTGGGCGAGTGAATCAGCGAACCGGCGTAATCCCCGCGGGCCAGCAGTTCGTACAAGCAGCCGGGGCAGTCGTCGGCGGGAACCCCTGTCAGTCCGGCGCGCGTCACCAGCTCGGCTTTCGCCCGATCGTGCTGTTGGAACCCGATCAGATAAATTTTGCTCTCCCTCGGCGAGCGGGGGGCGTCAGCCCCCTGAATCGCCCCACCACCGCTTGCGTCCATCCCCTTCCGCGGCGACAACGACCGCAACACGTCGACCGCTGATCGGCTGGGGTCGTCCGGCCCGCAAACAACCCTGTCGCGGGCGACCTCGACCCAACTGCCATGCGGCCCCGATTCGGGGACGAACACGAGACTGTAGTGGAGCGTCTCCGGTGAGCGGAGCGTGAGGATGATCGAATAGCCGTTCCCCGTCTTGTCGCGATATTGTTTCGTGCCGTCGATCGGGTCGAGGGCGAGCGTGTATTTTCCTTCGGTCGCGAAGCGGGTCAGGTCGCCAGTCGTTTCCTCCGCCTCGATCCGGCATTGCCGAAGCAGCGGGTCGCCGTCGCGAAGGGCCCCGACGAGCAGCTCCTGCACGGTGAGGTCGGCCAGCGTCAGTGCATCAGTGTTGGAGCTGCCGGTGTGCTTCCCTTCCAGCGCGATATTGAAGTGTCGCATGCGGCGGGCCACGCTGCCGGCCCACCGCATGACGGGGGGGAGCTGGCTGCCGAGCGCGTCGATCAGTCGATTCAGGTCCATCAGGCGAGATCCCTTGTGTGACGTCGATCCGGTTCGATCGGCGAAAAAGACAGGTCTGTTTCCAACACTATAACAGACCGGCCGTGCGGAGAATCTCTCCCGCTGTGCCGAAAAACGGAGCAATCGCGAGTTTAACGAACCAGCTCATCGCGCGGCGAAGCTGCATTCTCAACGTCTTGTCATGTATAGAGTTGCAGACGCATCGCACGCGTTTCGGCGAACCGCGTCGCGTGGCATCGAGTTTGCACTTCACACTCTGCCAGATCGATCGCGAAGCCCTTGGCGATCGTCTGCCAGTCCGCAGGACTTCAAACGCGAAGTCTCCGGCGGAGCCAAGCACGACGCTTGGCTCCTGGGACCGGCCCTGCCAGTGCCCTCGTGGGCGTGTTCAAAAGAAGGAGCTTGAATGATGACCGAGACTCTCGCGGACTTAAGTGCGAACGTGATTCATCCGGCACGCCACGATCGCGAGCTCTATCAGCCGGCAACTGCCGGATGCGGAACCTTCGTGCTCGATTTCATCGTCGGGACGACGAATCGGTCCGAATCAACAGCGATTGGTCACTCGGTCGCGCGGCGCGCCTGGGTCTTTCCGTCGTTGTGGGTTTTCATCGGATTCGTATCCGCCGTCGATGCGTACCTGACGGTTCGTTTCCAGGCGCATCTGCCGTTCGAAGAGCAAAATCCGATCAGCCTGGTCGTGCTCAGCCTCAGTGACTGGAACCCGGCCCAGTTCATCGGCCTGAAGTACATGGGTTCGACGCTGGTGCTGGGGATCCTGACGGCCCTTTACGCCCGCAACCCGCGGCTGGGGTTCACGGTGACGTCGGCCGTCGCCGCCTTTCAATTCGGCCTGCTATGCTATCTCGTGCTGTAGAGCCGAAGGCTTGAGGCTTGAGACCTGTGGCTTGAGACTTGAGGGATCGGTCGCACCCCGTACCTCAAGCCTCGGGTCGCAGCGTGTAACCACTTCGTGTGAGTGGAAGCATGGCCAGAACCGGATCGCGAGCGTGGCCCCGTCGCCGGTCACGGGGCCACGCTCACGGACTGTGCCGACCGTCCGCCGAACCGGATCGATACCACGGATTGCAATTCACGCGGCTGATGGACTGCCCGCTTTGACCCTGGCACCCGCCAGTCGCCGGCAAAGTGTGCTGTTTGCCGGCAAGTGGAGCCGTTGCAGAGGGACGGTTGCAATTGAGAGATCGCTTGGTAGGATGAGGCCGCTTGCTGACAACCGCGTGTTGCCAGCGGGCACAGACCTGGGTGTCTCTCACAGCTTGTGGTTGGGGGAGAAGAATAGGGAAAACGGTGCAATTCCGTTGCGGTCCCGCCGCTGTAACCGGGGACGACGCTGCGATGACCACTGTGTGCGAGCCTGCCTCCGTGCGACCGTGAAGGGTCGCTGGCAGTCAAGCCGCGGGAAGGTGCAGAGAGTCGTTTGATCCGGGAGCCAGAAGACCTGCCCAGTCGTCGGTTTTGCGAATGAGTCTTTCGTGGAAAAGACGTTGCAGCCATGGTGCCCTTGCCGTCCCGGTCTCCCGGCGTTGCGGGTTTGAGTTGCGCGAATCGTCGCGCGCCCCTTTCCGAACGTCGAAGTAACCGTTCTCCCTTGCGCGGGCCTTTCAGCCGCGTGTGACGCTGCGCTCTGGCTGACTCCGTCGATTCCCCGTCGGACCCGTTCGGGTCTGTTGCTCGTCGTGGTTGACGTGCGACGTGAGACAACGAGGAATTGTCATGTTCTGCAACATTCGTTTTGGCGTTTCGCTCCGTTCCGCCGCCTCTTCCGGCTTAGGCGGAATTCGCAGAAGCCCTCCCCCACGCCGTCCGATCGCGCCGCGCGGATTCACGCTGATCGAGCTTCTGGTGGTGATCTCGATCATCGCCGTGCTGGTCGGACTCCTGTTGCCGGCAGTCCAGCAGGCTCGCGAAGCGGCGCGCAGCGCGCAGTGCAAAAACAACATCAAACAGTTGTGCCTGGCGCTCCACAATTACATGGACAACTGGAACGGCGCCCTGGTGCCGGTCGACGTTTACAATTGGGCCATTCCCACCGGAACACCGGGGGGCGAGCAGCGCTATTGGTTCGGCGAGGTCGACGCGCAACGACGTTTGAATTTCGATAAAGGGTTCCTCGCGCCGTATATGGAACGGCAGCGGCAGTCGTACCAGTGCCCCAATTTCACCGAAGCCCAGATGACGCGCGTTCGTCTCGACCGCATGGCGTCGAATTATGCCTACAACCACAAGTACCTCGGGCCCGGACTTTCAGTCGCCGTCGACTGGATGACGCTGCAGATCGATCCCACGAAGGCGATCAACTATCGGATGCGAGATGTCGTGCAGTCGACGCAAACGATCGTCTTTGCCGATGCCGCCGCCGTGAACTGCGAGAACTGGCCGGCGTGTTCCGAGATGTCGTTTCTTGAAACCTGGTATCTCGAACCGCCGAGCAATGGGTTTCCGAATACCCACTTTCGGCACAACGGCGTTGCGAATGTGGGGTTCCTCGATGGTCATGTCGAAGCTCGCATGAAGAGCTGGGTCGACCCGCCGTCGTGGACTCCCGTCGCACAGGTGCAGATGATGCGCGAGAAACAGTTGGGTTACATCGGCAACGACGATTCGTTGTACGACCGGGAGTGAGTTTCGGCAGTTCCCCGTCAACGGTTCGTTTTCTGACAAATTCTCGGAACAGGTGTCTTGTGCCCAAACCATTCCTGGCAGTGGTGGCGACCGTCACGTTGGCGCTCGTCGGATATTTCGGTGTGAGCTGGTTGTCGAAGCCGTCGACCGTTATTGCCGGCCCGCCTCTCAGCCCTGAGATCATGTATCTCTGTCGCGAGACAAAGGTGCTGAGT
>JAGVKR010000406.1 GCA_020050375.1 Planctomycetales bacterium | reverse complement strand
GGCGCAAACCGCAAACGCGGTCAGCAAAAGTCCAAATCGCTTCAGGCTCATGAGTGTTTCTCCGGTGCGTTCACGCCGCACCATGATCGATCATCGCCGGCTGCCGTGGCAGATCGGCAAAACGCGCGCGGACGGCGAGACGACCGACGGTGATTTGACCGTCCGCCAGAGTCAGGATTCGATCGGCCATCGAAAAGATTCGAGAATCGTGGGTGACGACGATCACGGTTTTCCGCAGCTCCGCACACGATTGCTTGAGCAGCATCATCGCCGTGTGGCCCGCTTCTGCGTCCAGTGATGCGGTCGGCTCGTCGGCCAGGACGACTTCCGGGTCGCCGGCGAGGGCCCGGGCGAGCGCGACTCGCTGCTTCTGTCCCATGCTCAGTTGCGTGGCCTTGTACGTGGCGCGGTCGGAGAGCCCGACCATCGACAACAGTTCGAGGGCCCGAGGGCGCGAACGGCTGCGCGGGATCCCCAGCAGATCGAGCGGAATGAGCACGTTCTCGAGGGCCGTCAGCGCCGCGAACAGGTGAAATCGCTGAAAGACGAACCCGATCTTGTCGAGGCGAAACCGCGCTCGTTCGGCAGCCGACAGTCGGGAGACGTCGTTGCCGAGCATATACAACGCCCCTTCGTCGGCCGTCATGACACAGCCCAAGATGGAGAGCAGCGTCGTTTTCCCACTGCCGGAAGGGCCCGTCAGAAACAGGCATTCACCGCGCGGGACGCACAGATCGATGCCGCGCAAAACCTCCGTCGTCATCGAACCGGCACGGTACGACTTGCGAAGATTCACGGCTCGGATCACATGATCGATCATGGTTTTGCTTAGGCTAGCCCTGCAGAACGATGGCCGGGTCGATTTGACGGATCCGCAGGAACGGCAAGATCGACGCTCCCAGGCAGAGGAGAAACACAAAGGCAACGCCCGCAGCCTGCAGCGTCGGTGAAATCGAAATCGGTGCGATGGGTGAGCTCCAGAACGATTGCACGGCGGCGACGATTCCCAATCCGATGACCGACCCGATTGCGGCAATGGACAAGGCCTGGACGACGATCACCACGAGGACTTGCCCGTCGGCCGCGCCGATGGTCTTGAGCGTCGCGTAGTCACCCAGGTGGTCGAGGGCCAGGGCATACAGGCTTTGCGCGACCATCACCAGTCCCACGAACAATCCCAGAAGTGTGGCGGCTCCAAAGCTGGCGCCGATCCCCGTCCGCTTCATCCAGTAGTCCTGCGAAAGTTGTGCGAGCTCCGCCGGCGAGAAAACATCGGCATCGGGGAGCGCCGTTCGGACTTCGGCTCGCAAGTGGTCGAGATTGGCGCCCGGGGCCGCCTTCAAGAGAAAATACGAGCAGTACCCCTCGGGAATGCCAGCGAGCTCGCGGGCATTGTTCAGTGTCATGAAGAGATACGGGGTGGTTACGAAGCCGGTGATTCCATGCGTGAGTGCGACGACCTTGGCGCGGCGGCCGTTGACTTCGATCGTGTCCCCCACGCGCGAATAACCCAGCTTGCGGGCATCGACGACGTCGAGGCTGACAGCATGGGGACGGAGCAGATCGTTGCAATCGCCGGATGCGAACGACCACGCACTGCCGCGCATCGTCGACGGATCCGATCCGACGATCCAGACGTCTTCATATCCGCCGTCGGGGAGCGTCGCGAGTCCTTTGCCGACGATGTACTCGTCAAGACGTTCGATGCCGGGAAGGCCGCGAATTCGATTCTGCCAGAGGCAGGGAATGTCGTGCGCGAAATCGACGTTTTCGAGCAGACGATGGCCGACCCACACGTCGGCATCGCAGCTATCGATGAGCACGCTGGCTTTGTTCATCAAGCCGATGAACAAGCCGCCCTGAACGTTCATCAGCACCAGCGAAAACACGACCCCCGCCAAGCCGGTGAGCAGCTTGCCGCGTTCGGAGAGCAACGTTTTCAGGGCGAAGGAAACCACGTCGTTTGAACCAGGGAGAGCAAAGCTCGTGAACCTCTTATCCAGGTTGGCATTGAGGGAGAGGTCCGCAACCAATTGCCTGAACAAGCGGTTCGAAGAAAATGCATTCGTCGTCATTCATGGGACGTGAGACGAGCTCTTCTTCGGGCAGGCGCGTGCCGAAGAACGCGGAATAGCATTTCGGACGGTTGCGATCGATGGCGGAGAAATCGAGGCAGCAGGCGACCGCGGGGGCATCGCGCACGTTGGCATAATTCTTCAACGGGCCCACCTGCTCGAATCCCATGAATCGCTGGTAGAACCGCGAATGCTGCGGGTGGACGGCGATCAGAAACTGATCCATCCCATAGCTGCGGGCATGTTGGGCCATCAAACGCGTCAATTGCATGAAGACCAGCAGAAACTTGTTGATCGGCATCTGCTCGAATGCCAGGCACGAAACTTCGCCGACATACAGCCCCCGAGCGCGGCGCTCGGCGACGACGTCCTCGTAAGTGCTTTCCAACGGAAGTCCCAATGGTCCGTCGCCAATCAGCGTGACGGTGCAGACTGTTCGTTTCTGCTCAATGGCGATAAAGACATTGGTCGTCGGAAGCAGATGATACGGCGTGACGCGGACGCCAAAGGGGTTCGACTCGATCAATTCGGCCTGCGAGTACTTCCGGTGGACGAGCTGAAATGCGGCCATCCGATCGGCAGGCGTTCCCGCAATCCGATAGATCGGATCGGCATCGCTGCGAGGCTCGTCAGACTCGAACTCAACGGGTGCTTCGGCAAGAAGCCCAGACATGTTGCATTACCACGGTTGCATCAATGACGTCGAGGCGCGGGCTCTCGATTCAGCGCGCCGGTGAAATCGCAAACTTCGACCGGTCCGGCCCACAACCCGTCTGCGTCACAACCCTAGCTCATGCGAGTCGGGCAGGAGGCAGATCTCCGTCGGTGGACCCGTCCGTCGACGGCGCTTCTGATGCGTCCACGGACTTTGAGGGTCGAATCACATTTGACGGTCGATGCAATCGTTCCGATCAAATGCCATGCGCCGAAGGGGCATGGCCGTAATCGGCCTTGCCGAGAACGTCATCGCCCCGAACGGCGATACGATCGACCAGGGGGGCGATTCGCCGCTTCGGTCGCGCCTTAACCCAGGCATTGGTTCGGGCCGGCCGCGTTCCGCCGCGAGACGGATCGTTTGAGCAACGCTGATGCCGGCCGCAATCGCCAACTCAAGCGTGGAATAGGCGGCTGGAAGACAGTTCCGTCGCGGGCACCTTGC